>JBGYGP010000155.1:0-6196 GCA_041820645.1 Proteiniphilum sp.
GGAGATTCTCTCGAAGAGTTGATTATTCCATTGATTACGTTACATTTCAAATAGATTATGCAGTTAATAATTAATGATTTATCCGAAATAAAGGATGCCTCCGTACAATTTGCCGAGCAAATAAAAGACAAATCCGTTTTCGCTTTTTATGGTGACATGGGTGCCGGAAAAACTACGTTCATCAAAGCGCTTTGCGAAGCATTAGGTGTTGAGGAAACCGTTACAAGTCCTACCTTCGCGATTATCAACGAATATCGTGGCAGAGAAGGTAAATCTATTTATCATTTTGATTTTTATCGGATCAATAGATTGGAAGAGGTTTTTGACTTCGGATACGAAGATTATTTTTACAGCGGAAACCTATGCTTGATAGAATGGCCTCAGTTGGTAGAATCCATCTTGCCGCAAGATGCAGTAAATGTTTATATTACCAGAGATGAAAAAGGCCGTAGGATCATTGAAACAAAATGCCGGACATCTTAAACCTATTCAGTAATTTCAAATCAAATCGCTGAAAAAAATATATAAAATTGATGAAGAAAACGATTATAGCCGCTTTGCTTTTTGGAGCAACATTTTCTGTCTCGTCGCAAGTGAATACCGACAGGGTGATGATGATTGGACGAAATGCACTCTATTTTGAGGATTATGTGGTTGCCATACAGTATTTTAATCAGGTCATTGTGGCAAAGCCGTATCTTGCCGATCCCTATTATTTCCGCGCTATGGCCAAATTTATGCTCGACGATTTCAAGGGAGCCGAAGAAGATGCTACCGAGTGTTTAGACAGAAACCCTTATTATACCGCCGCATACCAACTTCGTGGCGCGTCGAGGCAAAATCAGGAAAAGTACGAGATGGCCGCTGTCGATTATCAGCGAAGTTTGGAGTTTTTTCCCGACGATAAACTTACGCTTATCAATATGGCCATTGTAAACATCGAACTCAAAAACTTCGATATTGCTGAAAAGTTTTTCGAAGCGCTTTTACGCCGCAATCCCGATTATACACAGGGTTATCTGGCTCGTGCCCGGTTGAATATAGAACGAAAAGACAGCCTCCGGGCGCTTGCCGATTACGATAAGTCCATCAAAATAAACCCCTATGAGCCACAATCGTTTTCCGCCCGCGGATTACTCTATTTTCAACTGAAAGATTACAATAAAGCGTTGGCCGACTTGGACGAATCCATTCGCTTAGACCCTTATTTTACGGGAAATTATATCAATAGGGGGTTGGTGAAATACAACCTCAACGATTTGCGTGGTGCCATGGCCGATTACGACCGAGTGATTGAGATAGAGGAAAATAATTTGATCGCCCGTTTCAATCGAGGGTTGTTGCGCAGACAAGTGGGAGACGACAATCGGGCTATCGCCGATTTCGATAAAGTTATCGAATTGGATCCCGACAATTCAATCGCCTATTTCAATAGGGCAATGCTCAAGAATGAAGTTGGCGACCGGCGCGGCGCAATTGCCGACTTAGATGTTGTCTTGAAAGAACATCCCGACTTTTTTTCAGGATATTATCTCCGTTCGGAAATGAAACGTCAGCTCAATCTGTTGCGGGATGCGGAGCAAGACTATATGTTGGCACGGAGGGAAGAGGCCAAAGCCAAATCGCGCGCTACGACCAATCCCGAAGAGAGTGGCACTACTTCTTCGAAGAAAAAATCGGAAAATACCCGTGAACAAACCGATGAGGATATCGAAAAATTCAACTTGTTGGTTGTTGCCGACAAAACTTCTACAGACAAATCGAAAAGCAAATACCAACGCGAATCGCGTGGAAGGGTACAGGATTTGAATATTGCAATAGAAGCGGAACCGAAATTTTCGATTACTTACTACGACAAAGGCTTTGATGTCCCCCGGCCGGTTTATTTTTCGGAAATTATCGAAAGAGCGAATAAAGATTTGAACCTCAAATGGAAACTGAAAGTAGTAAACAACGAAGCGCCTCTCAATGAGGCACAGGTGAGAGCACATTTTCGTTCAATAGATAATTATTCGAAACAAATCGCTCAAAAAGAGGACAATGAAGCTTTGCGCTTTGGGCGGGCATTGGATTTTATGCTTGTACAAGATTACGAAAACAGCCTGAAAGATATCAACGAAGCGATTTCGCTAAACTCCGGTTTCATGATGGCCTATTTTGCCCGCGCGGTCATTCAAACCAAACAAATGCAACTCGAACCGGTGGAAATACCCGAAGAAAAAACAAAGGAGGAGACGAGAAGCGAAAATACGCAGATACTCAATGTTGGGAAATTGCCTTCTGCAAAATTGCCCGAAATATCTACCAAATCTTTTCGGCACGATGCAATCTTAAGAGACTATGAAACAGTTTTGCGCTTGGAACCCGATTTCTTCTACGCGCACTACAACATGGGCGAGATTTTCAGAATGGAAAAAGATTACAGAGCGGCTATCGATAGCTACAACAAAGCCATAAAAATAGAGCCTCAGTTTGCGGAAGCCTTTTTCAATCGCGGATTGGCAAAACTTTCTATCGGCGAGAGCGCTTCAGGATTAGATGATCTGCGAAAAGCCGGAGAGTTGGGCGTTGTAGAATCTTATAGTATCATCAAACGGATGCAATAAATCTAAATCAGGACAATGATACAATGTGCCGATATCCAAAAGTCAAGAACCAATAGCCAAGACAAAAGCGTTTCGATATAAAAAAGGTGAACGATTTTTTGTATTTTCTGAATTACTTTACCATATCGCTGTAGCTTTCATGAGTTATTCTTACCGAATTGGTTATTTGCTCGCGTGTAGAGTCGTTTTTGAAACTCGTCACATTACCCTGACAGTTGGTAAAATAGACCCAATCGCCCGATCCTCCTTTATCGTAAAAACGATACACCTTGCAACCATCGTGCTCAAAAAGATAATCCACACGGTAAGTTCGATTGTTATCGGATCTTTCGGAAGAAATGGGACGCGGTGAGTAACACGAAGTAAAAACGGCGAAAATCAGAAGGATCGCTGTTCTAATAAGATACTTTCTCATGTCTGTTCAAAATAAAAAAGATAAAATCAATCCGGTTTTTTCAACCTTTTCTTCACAAAGATACAATTTATCCTAAAATCTCACACTATTTTCGTATCTTTGTCCGATGATTATCAGTTAGGGTGTCGGATATATCTTGCTCTTTTCGGTTGTTCTGCCTATAGTCACAAAAAGAAGTTGGAAGCCGGAAGTTTGTTGCGATGTGGCGATACACCAATTCTCTTTTCCTGCATCAAAGTACGATCTTCCTCCCCGGAGGGAAGGTTTAGAGGAGGTAAAATAGTTTCGGTTTTTATCAGCGAACTTTATTACACGAAGCGCCTACTAAGCCGAAGGTATATCTAACAAAATGTTACAATAAAAAATGATTCAACAAACTTATGAGAACATTGGGAAACATCATTTGGGTTGTATTCGGCGGTTTCCTTATCGCCGTTGAGTATGTCGTTGCCAGCATCGGATTAATGGTTACGATTATCGGTATTCCTTTCGGTCTGCAAACCCTGAAATTGGCCGAAATGGCCCTATTGCCGTTTGGCAAGAAAGCAGTTCGGACGGAATCTTCGGCGGGATGCCTTTCCGCATTGATGAATATTATTTGGTTTTTTGTAGGAAGTATCCCCCTTGTGCTTACTCATCTGTTTTTCGGTTTGCTTTTCTACATTACCATTATCGGCATCCCGTTCGGTAACCAGCATTTCAAACTTATGTCTTTGGCTTTTACGCCTTTTGGCCGAAAAGTCGTGGAGAAAGGATAATGGCAACGGCTTGTTTACTCAAACACCGCCGGCAAGTTTTCTTCCTCTTCTTCCGGCGGATCTTTTTTTACTACCAAAGCGCTCAATTCCCATAGCATATAGAGGGGAAGGGTAACCACCAAGAGAGAAAAAGGGTCGCCCGAAGGGGTGATGATGGCCGCCAACAACAAAGCTCCCACTATTGCGTGACGACGGTATTTTCTGAAGAAAGAACGGTAGATAAGTCCCAAGTTCGAAAGCAACCATGAAATCAACGGTAAGACAAAAACCACACCCATAATAAGAATCAAGCCGTAAAAGTTTTGCATGTAAGAATCCAGCGAGAGCATGTTTTCGATGGAAGAACTGAGATTGAATGTTATCAGAAATCTGAATATCAGAGGAAAAACAATGAAATATCCCACCAAACATCCGATAACGAACATCAGGCCTCCGAAACCGAAAGCCAACTTTATTCCTTTGGCTTCGTTTTCATAGAGCGCCGGGCTTACAAAACGCCACACCTCATAGAGCAGGTAAGGAATAGCAAAAAGAAAGGCAAAAGCAAACGAGGTAGAAATATAGGTCATAAACTGCGAAGTCATGTTGAGATTTAAAATTTCAACATTGAAAGTCTCCGCCGAAAAGTCGGGTAAAAAAGGGATGTATTCGCTTGCTTTTTCAAAAAAACGGTACGTTACGAAATCGGAAGATTTCGGGGCCAGAATGATCGGGTCGAAAATGTGTGGGATCACTATCAATCCCACGATGGTAAGAACCACAAGAGCAATGATGATACGAATCAGTGTCCATCGGAACTCTTCGAGATGGTCCCAGAAAGACATTTCCTTTTCATTGTCACTCATATTCCACAATCCTTGCAGGGCATAAACAAAATCTCAGGAGAAAAATCTTACGACTATTCCCGAGAAAGGTTACCTATCTTCCCAATTTTATTCTGTTCCTACTGATTATTGGCTGTATTTTTGTCTGCAGGCCCCGATTTGATATCTTCTTCGATATCGTTAAGGCCTTTTTTAAAACTGTTGATACCTTTTCCCAACCCCTTCATGAATTCGGGAATTTTTTTCCCTCCGAAAAGGACCAAGATGGCTAAAATAATAATAGGTATCTCCCAACCGTTTAAGTTTATCAGAAGTGGATTCATCACGTTTTATATTTTATTTTGTTGATAAATTACGTTTTGTCTTGCAAAAATAGAACTAATTTGCGAAAATATGCAATATTTTAAGATAAAGTTTTTGTTAAGTAATGTTCAAAAACACGGACACTCGGCACGTTTGCGTATCTGTGTTTTCGATTATCCCTGCTTGTATTTCCGCAAGCTCAAGGAAACATTGAGATGAATTTTATAAAGATGTTGCCTTTAATCATTCCCAATAGGCGAAACCGACTGTTTGTCATCACTGATGTTCCGGCCGCAATAAATCGTTCACTGTTTTTACCGGATTGAACGTGCTGCCAGGAACCTCCACGAAGATGGTGTTCCAATCGCTCATGGCTCCGTTCCAAAGCCCTGGCAATTCAAGGGCTTTCAGTTCTTTTCCGCTTTTCGATTTCTGCGAGATAAATCCCGTATTATTATCCACATAGCGGGTTAAATCGAATTTCTCTCCTCTAAAATCTTTCACCCCACACACCAAATCCACGGGATTGAAATGCGACCCGTTTTTGAACGCCGCTACCGCCGCAGCGTCGCTTTTATCTATTTGCGAACTTTCCAGTATCTGAGGCGAAGCCGTTCCATCGGAATTTAGTACAATAAAAGGGCCTCCGCCCGGTTCGCCCGCGTTTTTCACCATACCGCATACGCGGAAAGGGCGGTTGAGCTTTGCAATCAGGTACTCTTTTAGAAGGTTGTTGTCGGAAAACGATCGGTTGCTGGCGATACTCAGTTCCTGTTCCACAAATCGGAGAATCTCCGCCAATTTTTCCGAATCGAGGTCTCCCGAAGTAAGTTCGATCAAGTAGTCGAACGCTTTTTTTTGTTTTTCCACCAAAATACCTCCCAACATTTTCTTGTATCTGGCTTCGTTTTCTTTTAGGCGGTCGGGAATAACATTATCGA
The DNA here is from genome assembly GCA_041820645.1 of Proteiniphilum sp. Taxonomy (GTDB): domain Bacteria; phylum Bacteroidota; class Bacteroidia; order Bacteroidales; family Dysgonomonadaceae; genus JBGYGP01. The sequence continues at coordinate 5,848 of JBGYGP010000155.1, forward strand.
TGTTTTTAATGAATATAATATCGGAATCAATATCGTTCAGGTTTTCAATCAGCGCACCGTGTCCTCCGGGACGAAACAGCAAACTCCCGTCTTCGTTGCGGAAAGGTCGATTTTGCAAATCCACGGCAATAGTATCGGTAGAAGGTTTCTGAATACTGTAAGATACCGTAAAGGTTGCATCCAACTTTTGTCCGTAACCGGACTTTCTAGCAGCAACCAACAACTCAAAAAGCGGCTGATGTTCGCGTGATACGGTAAAATGAACACTTACGTTGCCGGTTTGGTCTCTTGCATAAAACGTTCCCTCAGTAAGGTGTTCGCCCACGGGCGTGCGGTTGCCCTCTTTGTA
>JBGYGP010000156.1:0-3303 GCA_041820645.1 Proteiniphilum sp.
CCGCTTCCGGGGACATCTGGACAACATCTCGGACAACATGCTTATCGGCGCCGTCAACGCATTCAACGACCAAACCAACCGGGTGCTCGACTCGCAAACGGCACAATACGTGGAGGTGCCCGCCTTGGCACGCCGATTCAAAGCCGAAGGCTTGGGCTCTGTCGTTGTGGCCGAAGAAAACTACGGCGAAGGTTCCTCGCGCGAGCATGCCGCCATGGAGCCGCGCCACCTGAACGTGAAAGTGATCCTTGTAAAATCGTTTGCACGCATACACGAAACCAACCTCAAAAAACAGGGCATGTTGGCGCTCACATTTGTCAATAAAGCCGATTACGATAAAATCGGAGAAACGGATAAAATCAGCATCGTCGGGCTAACCGATTTTGCACCGGGCAAAAACCTCCGCGTGAAGCTTCACCATGCCGACGGTTCCACCGACACCTTCGAAGCGGCACACACCTACAACGAGCAGCAAATCGGCTGGTTCCGCGCAGGCAGCGCACTCAACGCGATGAAGTAGGGGAGGGGGGCGCAGGTTCTGCGAACGAATGCCCAAAATGAGATTGAAACAAAGTAAAACGTAGAGATATTTTTTATGCAAAACAAAATAACAAAAGAAAAAAACAGGCTTGTCGTCCCCGACATGCCCGTGATTCCCTTTATCGAGGGCGACGGAATAGGAAAAGAGATTACCGCTTCGGTGCAGATGATTATCGACAAGGCCGTGGAGAAATCCTACCGCGGAGCGCGGAAAATGATATGGCAAGAGGTGTTGGCCGGAGAAAAAGCCTACAAAGAACTCGGCAAATGGCTTCCCGAAGAAACGATGAACGCCTTCCGCGAATGTTTGGTGGGAATAAAGGGGCCGCTCGCCACACCCGTAGGCGAGGGCATCCGATCGCTCAACGTGGCGTTGCGACAGGAACTCGATTTGTATGTTTGCCTGCGGCCGGTACGCTGGTTTAAAGGAGTGGCCACGCCGCTGCTCCATCCCGAAAAGGTAAACGTAACGATTTTTCGCGAAAACACCGAAGATATATATGCCGGAATCGAATGGAACGCCGGTACGCCGGAACTTCAAAAAGTACTCAAATTTCTGCAAGAAGAGATGGGGGTAACCAAAATCCGTTTTCCCGAAACCGCATCCATCGGCGTAAAACCCGTATCGGTGGAAGGCACGGAGCGTTTGGTGCGTTCGGCTGTCGAATATGCTATAAAGCATAAACTCCCCTCGGTAACGCTGGTTCATAAAGGAAATATTATGAAATTTACCGAAGGAGGTTTCAAAAAATGGGGGTATGCGCTTGCCGAAAGAGAATTTGCCGGGCAGGTCTTTACGGAAAATACTTTCAACAAAATAAAAACCGAACACGGCACGGAAGTTGCCATTGCGGCATACGACGAGGCAATGAAAAACGGAAAAATCTTCGTGAAAGACGTTATTGCCGACGCTTTTCTACAAAACACGCTCCTCAAACCCGAAGAGTATTCCGTGATTGCCACGCTCAATCTCAACGGCGACTATATCTCCGATCAGTTGGCGGCGATGGTAGGCGGTATCGGCATCGCGCCGGGAGCCAACATCAACTACCAAACCGGACACGCCATTTTTGAAGCTACTCACGGCACGGCTCCCGACATTGCCGGTAAAAACAAAGCAAACCCCTGCTCGATGCTCCTCTCCGGTGTAATGATGCTCGAATACATGGGATGGGACAAAGCGGGCGCGCTTATCGTGAAATCGCTCGAAGACCTGTTTGAAAAAGGATACGCCACTTCCGATCTGGCGCGGTTTATGGAAAACGGAAAAACGCTGTCCACTTCGGAATTTGCATCGGCGGTAATCGATTCGCTTTAAACAATACAACCTCTCTAAACGAATAAAATGACAAACAATTATGGACAATAAGCAATTAATTAAAGTATTATCTGACTCGATAGCGGTAACAAGCAACATAGACAAGGAACTTTTCGCCAAAATGGGCGTGAAACGCGGATTGCGCAACGAAGACCATTCCGGCGTACTGGCGGGGCTTACACGCGTAGGCGACGTGGTGGGATACGAACGACAAGACGACGGCACGTTGAAACCCATACCCGGAAAATTGTTTTATCGGGGCATCGATGTGGAGAAGCTTGTACACGGTATTCAGGCCGACAACCGCCTCGGATTCGAAGAAACGGCCTACCTGCTTCTATCGGGGAAATTGCCGGACTATGAGCAACTGGAGGCTTTCGCATCCCACATCGTTCGGACGATGCCGCTTAACCATCAGGCCACGATGAATATTTTGATGCTGCAGGGGAAAAACATCATGAACATCCTGGCGCGGAGTGTATTGGAGCTTTATACATACGATGAAGACCCCGATAACATTTCCCCCGACAACCTGATTCATCAGTCCATCAACCTGATAGCGAAATTTCCGACCATAATTGCTCTGGCTTATCAAGTACTGCGTCATGATCAACAAGGACGCTCGCTGCACGTGCGCCACCCCCGCGAAGAGTATTCGGTGGCCGAAAACTTCCTTTATATGATGAAAGGGCCCGGAAAATATACCGAACTCGACGTGAAAATCCTCGATCTGGCGCTGATTCTGCATGCCGACCACGGCGGAGGAAACAACTCCACCTTCTCGGTACGCGTTACCAGCTCCTCCGAAACCGATACTTATTCGGCCATTGCGGCAGGTATCGGCTCGCTCAAAGGGCCGCTGCACGGGGGAGCAAACGTAAAAGTGAACGGCATGCTCGCCGATATGAAAAAGAACATCAAAAACTGGAAAGATGTAGGCGAAATTGACGCTTACCTTACTAAAATATTGAAAAAGGAAGCTTACGATAAAACCGGCCTTATCTACGGCATCGGACACGCAGTGTACACCGTCAGCGACCCGCGCGCCGGACTGCTCAAAACCATGGCGCGCGAGCTCGCCGAAGAAAAAGGGCGCGAAGATGAGTTCGCCTTTATGGAACTCATCGAAGAGCGCGGCGTGGAGGTGTTTCTCAACTTCAAAAAACAAGGAGCCAAACAACGCACCTGCATCAACGTGGACTATTATTCCGGCTTTGTGTACGATGCCATCGGGCTGCCGGAAGAGGTATTCACGCCCATTTTCGCCATGGCGCGTATCGTGGGCTGGACGGCGCACCGCATCGAGGAACTCAACTTCTCCAGCAAGCGCATCATCCGTCCCGCATACAAAAATGTGCGTCCTTTACAAGACTTTGTACCGATAAAGGAGAGAGTCTGACGATATGAAAGTACGATAAAAGGGCTGTTTCAAAACGATCTTTAAA
>JBGYGP010000157.1:0-5588 GCA_041820645.1 Proteiniphilum sp.
CGATAGAAGATTTCAAAATCGATGTTTCACAAGGTGGAATCAATGTAACGGTTGAGAACAAGGAGGCTTGCCCTCGTTACTCGGGACTGACCATTCAAAACGTTACGGTCAAAGAAAGTCCCGACTGGCTCAAAAACAAGCTGACGCTTATCGGATTGCGTCCCATCAACAACATCGTGGATATCACGAACTTTATTCTGCACGAAACGGGGCATCCGATGCACGCTTTCGACGCCGATTACATTGCGGGAGGAGAAGTAATCGTAAAGACTTTGCCCGATAAAACGAAATTCACCACGCTCGACGAAATAGAGCGCGAACTAAGTGACAACGACCTTATGATTTGCAACGTCCAAGAAGGGATGTGCATAGCGGGAGTTTTTGGCGGACTCAAATCGGGCGTAACCGGACAGACAAAGAATGTATTTCTGGAATCGGCATATTTTCACCCTACTTGGGTAAGAAAAACCGCTCGCCGACATGGATTAAGCACCGATTCTTCGTTTCGGTTCGAAAGGGGAGCCGACCCCAACAACACTCTCTATGTCCTTAAACGCGCAGCGTTATTAATCAAAGAGCTGGCCGGCGGCGAAATTGTCGGTGAAATTCGCGATTTCTATCCCGAAAAAATCGAAAAACCGTGTGTAACGGTTGCATTTCATCGGATAAACTCCCTAATCGGGAAAGAAATACCTAAGGAAACGATAAAAAACATTCTTCAAAATCTGGAAATCGACATCGAAAAGGAAACGCAAGAAGAACTTACGCTCCGTATCCCAACCTATCGCGTAGATGTTACACGCGATGTGGATGTGATTGAAGATATTTTGCGAATTTACGGATACAACAACGTGGAAATCAGTAACTCGCTGAAATCCAGCTTATCGTATCAAACATCTACCGACCGCAAATACAAAATGCAAACCTTGATTGCCGAACAGCTTACCGCAAACGGATTCAACGAGATTATGAACAACTCGCTCACAAAAAGATCCTATTACGAAGCGTCGCAAGCTTTTCCGGCAGAGCATTGTGTTAAACTCGTCAATCCGTTGAGCAACGATTTGAGCGTGATGCGCCAAACCCTTCTTTTCGGAGGTTTGGAAAGCATCGAGCGCAACAGGAATCGAAAAAAAACGGATTTGAGATTTTATGAGTTCGGCAACTGTTATTTCTTCGATGCCGATAAAAAACGAGAAGACCGCATTTTGGCCGAATACTCGGAGGAGGCGCGCGTCGCCTTGTGGATTTGCGGAAAACGCAGCCGTAAAAATTGGGTTGCGCCGGAGACCGACAGTTCTGTTTTCGAGATGAAAGCGCAAATAGAAAATGTCTTCAACAGATTGGGAATTGCCCGGCAAGTGATTTTCGTAAGCCTGAAATCGGAAATATACGACAATGCTTTGAGCATTCGCACGCACAAAAAAACGCTGGGCAGTTTCGGGATTGTATCGAAAGAGATTCTGAAAAAATTCGATATCGATACCGATGTGTTTTTTGCCGAAATGCATTGGGACAACATCCTCCGGGAAAGCGAAAAACAGCGTGTTACTTATTCCGAAATATCGAAGTTTCAGCCTGTTTACCGCGATTTGGCTTTACTTGTAAACAAAGAGATTACTTTTGCCCGGATAAAGCAAGTGGCTCAAGAATCGGAGAAGAAACTTCTGACCGACATCACGCTTTTCGATGTGTATGAAGGCAAAAATCTACCCGAAGGAAAAAAATCGTATGCGGTAAACTTTGTACTTACCGACAAAGAAAAAACACTTACCGACAAACAGATAAATGCCATTATGCAAAAAATATGCGACAATCTGGAGAAAGAATTGGGAGCTGTGCTCCGTTAAATTATCGCTACAAGAAAACAATAAAGCAATATATTTAAAAAAACAAAAGCAAACCGCAAAGGAAAATTATGGGAAGAGCATTTGAATACCGCAAAGCGAGAAAAATGAAACGCTGGGGAAATATGGCCCGCGTATTCACAAAATTGGGGAAAGAAATTACAATTGCGACAAAATCAGGCGGCCCCGACCCCGATACCAATCCGCGCCTGCGTGTGCTGATGCAGCAGGCGAAAAAGGAAAATATGCCCAAAGAGAACGTGGAACGCGCCATCAAAAAAGCTACCGACAAGGATTTTTCGGATTACAAAGAGATGGTGTACGAAGGCTACGGTCCATTTGGGATTGCCATTGTTGTAGAAACCGCTACCGACAATCCTACACGTACGGTGGCCAATGTACGCAGCTATTTCAACAAATTTGGAGGTTCTCTTGGAACCAGCGGAAGCCTCGAATTTATGTTCGATCATAAGTGTGTGTTTAAAATCGCTCAAAAAGAAGGTTTTTCGCTGGAAGATTTGGAACTTGAGCTTATCGATTACGGTGTGGACGAAGAAGAAGACGATGGCGAGGAGATACTCCTCTACGGAGAATTCAAATCGTACTCCGAAATTCAATCGTACCTTGAAGAAAACGGTTTCGAGATTCATTCGGCCGAGTTCGAACGTATCCCGCACGACACCAAACCGTTAAACGAAGAACAACGCGCTCAAATAGAAAAGCTGCTCGAAAAATTCGAAGACGACGAAGACGTGCAAAACGTCTTCCATAATATGCAGGAAGAAAGCGAAGAATAAAAATCTTTTTGGAATCTCCCGGTTACAAAAAGTATATCGAAAAGTTGATGCGAATCAGATATTTGAATTTGTTCTCGAATAGAGGATATAAATAAAATTATTGGATTGGTGTCCGGTAAAATTTTTCTTCTTCCTCTCCCATTAGAGGAAGAGAAAAATTTTCACGGCTGTCCGATAAACGCTTATATTTTATTGATAACCAATGCTATAATACATAGTAAGCCTCCCTATTAAAAAAGAGGGTTTTTATTAGGCTCTATTACAAGGATTTATTTACATAAAAAAGAATTTTTACCGAACACCAATAATTTATAATAACTTCGAAGATTCAACAATTAACCCCGGAAGTTCATCAATTGACTCCGGAACATATTTGAAATAACTCCGGAAGTTCATTAATTAACTTCGGGACATATTTAATATTATTGTTGTCCGATAAACGCTTATATTTTCTTGATAACCAATTCTATAATATAGGACAGCCTCCCTATTGAAAATGGGATATATTGTGTTGTATTACAGGGCTTTATATGTGTGAAAATAAACAGGTGTTGCACCGATGCGGCTGAAATTGCCTGAACCTTTCAGTTGTTACCATAATATCGAAGCTACGCTTCTCTTTTCAGCCGCATTGCGGCGGCACCTCTTAATTAGGCGACAAGCCCGAAAAATAAAAAGACAAGACAAGGGTTTAATACATAGTAATATACGTGAGTATTGAAATTTTTATCGGCAGCAATAAATGAAAATCAATAATATATTCTCTATAACGTTAAATATTTATAAAAATCGAAATTATTCTAACAATCCGTGCAACATTTTACCACTAATTTCATCTACTGATTATAGACATAATTTTTATTATATCAACTAAAAAAACACTGCAATGATGAAATCGACAAAATTCCTGTTTTTATTCCTGATTGTGCTTTTATCAGGTTGTAAATTGAATGATACCGAAATGAACATTAATAGTAGAGACGCTGTGAACCAGGTATTAATGTTGAAAGTAGATTACACAACAAACGTTTTTGAAGGCGGAACGGTATTTCATTTCGACAGAACGACCGATAATTTCACTATCGAAAACGAATACATTGCGCCGGGGGATTTCGGTAGCGTAAAGTTGATTTACAAAGAATTAGATAAACCTCTTTTCGAAGGAAGCATTCATTGGATGGGATTGGGTAAAATAACGTTTCCCGAAAAACTTGAGTCCGCCAATCGCTTCAAAATCGACCCACAGGAATATTATGTGTATCCCAAAAATGGTTTTGAAGATGTGTTTAACCCAGACAATCGTCAGTTAAATTACGAGAAACCGTGGTCATCCGTACAAAATCTGGTAAAAGTGCGCGAACTCTTAACCATCAATCCCAATCAGAAAGTAAAAATGTTTCTTTACACTCCAAGTGTTGGCGAAGGCGATCCCAAAGACTGGTATTGGGTAATTTACCTGAAGAGATAAGACCTCCCGGCAGTCACCCGATAACGAAAAAGAGGCTGTTTCGAAAGCAGCCTCTTTTCAGTATTATCGTATTTAGGGATTGATCACCGGTTATCATTCACCTTATCTCCGTCGTAGCCCCATTTGAGGTAAACGCTTCCCCAAGAAAATCCGGCTCCGAAAGCGGTGAGAATCAGGTTGTCGCCTTTCCGCAATTTATTTTCCCACTCCCACAAGCATACCGGAATTGTACCTGCGCTGGTATTGCCGTATTTTTCAATATTGATCATCACCTTTTCGGGGGCAATTCCTGCACGGGAAACGGCGGCATCGATAATACGGATATTTGCCTGATGAGGCACGAACCAATCCACGTCGCTGTGAGACAATCCATTGCGTTTCATTATATTCATCGAAACTTCCGACATTTTCGAAACGGCGTATTTGTAAACCACTTTTCCATCCTGATGCACTGTATGTTCCAACTTATCAACCGTTTCGTGGGTAGCGGGGTATTTACTGCCTCCGGCTTTCATGTGCAGAGGTTCGTATCCTATACCGTCGGTACAAAGCATTGCATCAATTATCCCAAGGCTTTCTTCCGTAGGTTCAATCATCACGGCGCCTACCGCATCGCCAAAGAGCGGACAAGTTGTGCGGTCGGTGTAATTTGTTACCGAAGACATTTTATCACCGGCAAGAAGAACTATTTTCCGGTATTTTCCGGTTTTGATAAGTCCGTTGCAAATTTCCAAACCGAAAATAAATCCGGAACAAGCAACCTCCATATCGAAGCAGAAAGCATTCTTTATTCCGCAATGTTCGGCTACGATAGAAGCCGAAGAGGGGAAAAGATGATCGGGGGTAGTTGTCGCAAAAATCACGGCATCAACCTGTTCGGGCAATGTGTTTGTTTTTTTCAACAACTCCTCCACTGCGCCGATTCCCAATACCGATACACCTTGCGATTCACCTTTGAGGATACGTCTTTCTTTGATACCTACCCGTGTCATAATCCATTCATCGGTGGTATCAACCATTTTCGAAAGCTCTTCGTTAGTCAGTATGTAGTCGGGGATTTTTGCCGTGATTCCTGTAATGGTAGCGTTTAATCTATTCATTCTATTGATATTAAAAAAACCCGAAAAAAACATTTAGTTCATTTTGGGTTTTAAATAAATAGTATATCCTCAGAGGGATTATTTTTAAACCGCAATCTCTTTTTCGATTGCCAACTTGCCTCTGTAATAACCGCATTCACCGCAAACGGTGTGATAAATATGCCAAGCTCCGCAATTCGGGCAAATAGCCATTGTAGGCGTTTTAGCGTGGTCGTGAGATCTTCTTTTTCCTTGTCTTGAAGAAGACTGTCTTCGTTTTGGATGTGCCATTTGTTATGTTTATTTTTAACTGTTTATATTTTAATTATCTTCTAAATTCAATCCTTTCAGGGCGTCCCATCTCGGATCTATTGTCGTTTCATTTGAATCGTCATCG
>JBGYGP010000158.1:0-5617 GCA_041820645.1 Proteiniphilum sp.
GCAGTTGCAACAATTCGTTATCCAAATCGTCTATCTGTTCGCGCAAAACAGACAGGTCTTCGGTAGATTGTATCTTGTCGCGGATAACGAGTTCGCGCAGGATACCGTTCAGCTCGTCGGGCGTAATCTGTTGCGCCTTGTCGCTCCACGCTTCATCGGGAGTACAATGCGATTCGATGATAAGCCCGGTATAGTTCAAATCCATCGCCTGTTGACTGAGGGTTTGTATCATGTTGCGTTTTCCTCCTATATGGCTGGGGTCGCAAATAATCGGCAGGTTTGGGAAACGGCGTTTAAGTTCGATGGGGATATGCCATTGCGGGATGTTTCTGTAAACCGATTTGTCGGATGCGCTAAATCCGCGGTGAATAACTCCGAGTTTTTTTATTCCTGCGTTATATAACCGCTCGATGGCTCCAATCCACAGTTCCAAATCGGGGTTTACCGGATTTTTTATCAAGACGGGAATATCCACGCCTTTCAGTGTATCGGCAATTTCCTGCACGGCAAAAGGGTTGGCTGTTGTACGTGCGCCGATCCAAAGTATATCGATACCATATTTCAACGATTCATACACGTGTTTTTGTGTGGCTACTTCAGTAGAAACATACATACCTGTCTCTTTTTTCACCTGTTGCAACCACTTGAGGGCGGGAGAACCGATTCCTTCGAAACCGCCCGGTTTAGTGCGCGGTTTCCAAACTCCGGCGCGGAATATCTTAAGGCCGATGCCGGCTAACGATTTTGCAGTGCACATTACCTGCTCTTCTGTCTCCGCGCTACATGGGCCGGAGATCACCAATGGACGTTTCGGGGCGATGCCCGGAAGTAAAATTGATTCGAAATTCATTCTGTTTCGGGTTACGAGTTTCGGGTTACGGGTTAACTTCTTTAGCCGTTCCTGAAACTCCTGATTTCTCTATTTTTGATTTCTTAATTCTTTCAAACGCTTCTTGCATCTTCCCGACGGCCGAGCCCAACGATATCCTGACATAGCCTTCGCCGTTGCTTCCGAAAATCATGCCGGGTGTGATAAAAACACGGGCATTGTAAAGAATATCGTCGGTAAATTCTTTGCTGGACGCTTTTCCCTTCGGCATTTTTCCCCAGACAAAAAGTCCAACCTGATTTTTATCGTAGCGGCAACCTAAAAGCGTCATGATTTTTTCCGCCCACACACGGCGTTCGGCGTAAACACGGTTCATCTCGGCATGCCATTGGGCGCTGTTTTGCAGGGCGGCAACCGTTGCCAACTGCATGGGTTTGAACTGTCCGCTGTCGATATTGCTTTTGGCTTTCAGTACCCATTTCACAAATTGTGGATTGGAGGCAAGCATCCCCATACGCCACCCCGACATGTTGTGCGATTTACTCAACGAATTGAGTTCGATGCAAATTTCTTTTGCTCCCTCTACCGAGAGGATGCTTATGGGATTGTCGTTCAAGATAAAACTGTACGGATTATCGTGACAGATGACAATGCCGTGTTTCTTGCCGAAGGCGACCAGCTTTTCGAACAACTCTTGCGACGCATTGGCACCCGTAGGCATATTGGGATAATTAACCCACATGAGTTTCACGCGCGATAAATCGGTCTGTTCGAGCGCATCGAAATCGGGCAGCCAGCCTTTTTCTTCCATTAAATCATATTCGATAACCTTTGCCCGAAGCAATTCCGAAACCGATTTATAGGTAGGGTATCCCGGATTGGGAACCAGTACGGAATCCCCGAAATTGAGAAATGTCATCGAGATATGCAGGATTCCTTCTTTCGACCCGATAAGAGGGAGTACTTCGTCGGACGACAACGCAACGTCGTACATCCTTTCATACCAATCGGCATAGGCTTTACGCAGTTCGGGAATTCCGTTATACGGTTGGTAAGCGTGCACATCGGGACGACAGGCTGTTTCGCAAAGCGTGTCGAGGGTTTCCTGCGAGGGCATCCTGTCGGGGGCGCCCACTCCGAGGCTGATTATATCTTTGCCTTCGGCATTCATTCTGGCAATTTCTGCCAATTTTGCCGAAAAATAGTATTCCGAAATGCTCTTGATATGCTCGGCCGGTTCTATTTTGTCATGTAGCAACATCTTCTTTGTATTACTGTATTAAAAACTAAACCTGTTTATCTTCAACATATTCCCCTAATATTTTCAGATTTCCAACTAAGGGGAGGATGGCTTTCAGCGATTGGCGGTAGCGCACGTAATCGGTAAAAGAGAGATCGATGTAAAATTGATATTCCCACTCCCGTCCCACGATAGGGAGCGACTGGATGCGGGTGAGATTGACTCCGTAAAAAGAGAGTACCGACAACACACAGGAGAGACTTCCCTGACTATGCGGCAGCACGAAGACCAGAGATGCTTTGTCAAGGTTTTCAGATTTTCGAACCTCCTCCACCATCTCTTCGTGCGCAAGTATCAGAAATCGGGTGAAATTGCGCTTGTTGGTCTCAATGCCTTTAGCTAAAACCTCCAGATGATACATTTTGGCAGCCAATGCGCTGCAAATGGCGCCCTCGCCCTTGAGATTCCGTTCCGAAATCTCTTTGGCGGCAAGGGCGGTATCGTCGTGTTCCACGAGTTTTATGTCGGGATATTTTTCGAGGAAATCTCCGCATTGCATCAATGCCATCGGGTGCGACACAATTTCTTTGATATCGTCCATTCTTTGTCCCGGCAAAGCCGCCAATGTATGCGAGATACGCAATTTGTACTCTCCGGCAACTTTCAGTTTATGCTCTCTGAGCAGATTATGATTTTGCAAAAGCCCTCCGGCAATGGTGTTTTCAATGGCCATCACGCCAATCAACCGATTGTCGGAACCCAATTGCTTGAAAATATCTTTAAACGTCAGACAGGGAACAATTTCCAATTCTTCTTCAAAATAGTTTCGGGCGGCAATTTCGTGATAAGCACCCAGTCCGCCTTGTATAGCCACTCGTTTCATCTTTTCGGTCCGATAATAAAAAAATCCCATCGGAGCAATCGACAGGATTTTATTCGTATTCTATAAACTTATTCTATTTTATCGTTTTGCATATAAAATCCTGCCCTTACCTGCTAAAGTAAAAGTAAAAAAAGGAAGAATATGCAAAATAATTTTGTCTCATTTTATTGGCTTTCGCTGAAATTCGTCTGCAAAAGTACAATAAAATCCATACAAAACAATGAAAAGCTAAATTATTTTGCATTTTTTTGTAGGAGCGCCATTGCCTGCGCAAATGGCAAAGGTTGTAATTTTCGATAAAATATGTATATTTGCATTTCGATTTACTAAACCATTAAAAGAATCAAATTTATGTTCAAAAATCATCCAAAAGGACTTATCGGCGCAGCCCTTTCCAACATGGGGGAGCGTTTCGGTTTCTACATCATGATGGCGATATTATCGTTATTCCTTTTATCTAAATTCGGATTGGACAAAACGCAAGCAACTATTATTTACTCCGTGTTTTATGCCCTGATATATCTACTGGCTCTTGTGGGCGGACTTATCGCAGACAGGACAAAAAAGTATAAAGGCACTATTTTGGTAGGGTTGCTGCTTATGACGTTGGGGTATCTGCTGATTGCCATCCCCACACCTACTCCTGTTCCCAATTTTGCTTTGTTTCTAGTTATGACCTGCTTCGGATTGTTTGTTATCGCTTTTGGTAACGGTCTGTTCAAAGGCAACCTGCAAGCGGTGGTAGGACAAATGTACGACAATCCCCAATATTCCGACAAAAGAGATACCGGATTTCAAATTTTCTATATGTTTATCAATATCGGAGCATTGTTTGCTCCGCTTATTGCCGTAGGCGTCCGCAACTGGTGGGTTCAACACAATGGTTTCGAATACAATCCCGACCTGCCGGCTCTCAGCCACCAGTTTTTAAGGGGAACCATTACGCCGGAAGCCACACAGCGTTTTACGGAGCTTTCGGCAGAGGTGAGCAAAAGCGCACCCGCCGATTTGACTGCTTTTGCCAATGAATACCTGAACGTTTTCAATACCGGTTTCCACTACGCTTTTGGTGTAGCCATTTTTGCTATGCTGATTTCACTTACCATCTACGTAATTAACAAAAAGCAACTCCCCGACCCGGCGCTGAAAGCGGCTAAAGCCAAATCCGAAACCGCTGTGCAACCGGCCATTGAAATGGATCCGAAAGAAGTTCGTCAACGGCTTTATGCCCTGTTTTCGGTGTTCGCGGTAGTAATATTCTTCTGGTTCTCATTCCACCAAAACGGTGTGACCCTTACATTTTTCGCCAACGAATATACGGATTTGAGCAAAATCAACATCAATCTTGGATTCACAAGTATAAAAGGAGCTGAAATCTTTCAGTTCTTCAATCCTTTCTTTGTGGTATTCCTCACCCCGCTTGTTATCGGGCTTTTCCGCTGGCTTAGGGCCAGAGGCAAAGAGCCTTCCACACCAAAGAAGATTGCCATCGGCATGGGAATTGCCGCCTGCGCTTTTCTGGTTATGTCGATCGGTTCGCAAGGTTTACCCGATACGGAAACAGCAAGGGCCATGGGCGGACTTACCGATGCGCAACGCGTAACACCGCTTTTATTAATCGGGACATATTTTATTCTGACGGTTGCCGAACTTTTTATTAGCCCGCTCGGATTATCGTTCGTATCGAAAGTGGCGCCGCCCCAATATCAGGGAATTATGCAGGGAGCATGGCTTGGAGCTACCGCACTCGGGAATCAATTGCTCATATTCGGCACCATCTTCTACGAAAGCTTGCCTCTATGGGCAACGTGGTTGGTATTTGTCGCCGCGTGCCTGATTTCGATGTTCACCATGTTGTATATGCTGAAATGCCTCGAAAGGGTATCGAAGTAAGTATTACGGAGATATAAACGAAGAAAACCGGATTTGCCCGTTGTGGGTCCGGTTTTTTATTTATCGATTTTTTCTCTTAAATTTGTGTTTTTTGAATCTCAATAATAACATAACCTGATAAATAATTGACAACAAATGTTTGAAGGACAACCCAAAGGATTATATGCATTGGCTTTAGCCAATACGGGAGAGCGTTTTGGTTATTACACAATGCTTGCCATCTTCACCTTGTTTTTGCAAGCCAAATTCGGATTTTCGAGTTCCGAAACCTCCACCATCTTCGGCGGATTTTTAGCTCTGGTCTATTTTATGCCGTTGGTCGGCGGCATCCTCGCCGATAAATTCGGCTACGGGAAGATGGTTGCCACGGGGATTATCATCATGTTTGGCGGATACCTGCTTTTGGCAGTACCTTCCGGAATAGACCAAAGAGGTATGGGAACTGCCATGATGTTTGCGGCTCTTTTTCTGATTGCCATGGGAACCGGGCTTTTCAAGGGAAATCTGCAGGTAATGGTGGGAAACCTCTACGACAGTCCGCAGTACAACAACCGGAGAGATACCGGTTTCAGTATTTTCTACATGGCGATAAACATCGGTGCACTGTTTGCTCCCACGGCTGCCACAAAAGTTACCAACTATTTTATGGGCAGAGCCGGATTAAGTTACGATGCAAACATATAGAAAATTTGAAATCCGGTATCTCTTTTGTCGGAATATTGGGGATTGTCGTACATTTGTCCTACCACCGCTTGCAGGTTGCCTTTGAACA
>JBGYGP010000159.1:0-3182 GCA_041820645.1 Proteiniphilum sp.
AATGCTGCGCGCGATGAAGCTCATCCGGTCATTCGGATAAAAATTAACGGTAAAAACAAACACAAGAAAGAATAATTGATGAAAGCACTAATGTTCGGGTGGGAATTTCCACCCCATATTCTGGGAGGGCTTGGGACAGCCAGTTACGGGCTTACCAAAGGAATGGCCAAACAAGATGACATGGAAATCCTGTTTGTGATTCCAAAACCGTGGGGCGACGAAGATCAAAGTTTTATGAAGATTATCGGCGCCAACAATACGCCCGTTGTTTGGCGCGATGTATCGTGGGAGACGGTAAAATCGAGGCTCGAAAAATACATGAATCCGGAAGAATATTTCTGGATGCGCGATAATATCTACGCCGATTTCAACTACATGCACACCAACGATTTGGGCTGTCTCGAATTTTCGGGCAGATACCCCAACAACATCCTCGAAGAGACCAACAACTACTCCATCATGGCCGGAGTGATTGCCCGAACGTATGGTTTCGACGTGATACACGCTCACGACTGGCTTACATACCCCGCGGGATTGCATGCGAAAAGCGTTTCGGGAAAGCCGTTGGTAATCCATGTGCACGCCACGGAGTTCGACCGCAGTCGCGGCAAACCCAACCCCACCGTTTACGGAATCGAAAAAGACGGCATGGAGCATTGCGACCATATCATCTGCGTAAGCAACCTGACTCGAAAAACGGTGATTGAAAACTACCACCAACCGGAATGGAAAGTATCTACGGTACACAATGCCGTAGAACCGCTCGCCCCCGAAATAGAAGCCATAGAACGCGTATCGGGCGTCAAAGAAAAAGTGGTAACGTTTCTCGGAAGAATCACGATGCAAAAAGGGCCGGAATTTTTTGTAGATGCGGCAACGCAGGTTTTGAAAAAAACCAAACACATCCGGTTTGTAATGGCGGGAAGCGGCGATATGATGGACCAGATGATTCAGCTTGTTGCCAACCGCGGCATTGCCGACAGGTTTCATTTCACGGGATTTCTGCGCGGGCAACAGGTGTACGAGATGCTTAAGTCGAGCGATGTCTATGTGATGCCCTCCGTTTCGGAACCGTTCGGCATCTCTCCGCTCGAAGCCATGCAATGCGGTGTGCCCAGTATCATATCTTACCAATCGGGGTGCTCGGAAATTCTGAGCAATGTAATCAAAACCGATTATTGGGATGTAGATGCCATGGCCGACGCCATGTATTCCATCTGCACCCATCCGTCGATGGCCGAATTTCTCAGAGAGGAAGGGAAAAAAGAGGTGGATGCCATTGTCTGGGAAGATGCCGGGAAAAAAGTACGCGCCATTTACGATAAACTAACTCAGTGAAATCAATAAAAAAATCAATATATGAAGACGATTTGCTTTTATTTTACAATCCATCAACCTTACAGATTGAAAAGATACCGGTTTTTCAATATCGGGAACGACCACTATTATTACGATGATTTTTCGAACGAAGACATCATGCAACAAATTGCGTCGCGCTCCTATATTCCGGCAAACAGGATGATGCTCGATTTGGTAAATACCTACAAGGGAAAATTCAAATTCGCCATTTCGGTTTCGGGCGTGGCGCTCGATCAGATGGAGGTGTATGCACCCGAAGTAATCGACGGGTTGCAGGAACTGAGCCGTACCGGAAGTGTGGAATTTCTGGCAGAACCCTATGCGCACTCGCTGTCGAGTGTAATGGATCCGGCGGAGTTTAAGAATCAGATCACGATGAATGCCCAGAAAATAAAACTGCTTTTCGGGCAGGAGCCCAAAGTGGTGAAAAATACCGAGTTGATCTATTCCGACGAAATAGCGGAAATGGTGTACGAGATGGGATACAACAAAATGATTTCGGAAGGGGCTAAACGGATTCTTTCGTGGAGAAGCCCAAACTACGTTTACCAATCGGAAAACCAGCCAAACATGAAATTGCTCCTGCGCAATACCCAGTTTAGCGACGATATTTCACTCCGATTCAACAATTATACTTGGAACGAATATCCGCTCACGGCGGAAAAATACATAAATTGGATTGCGACCACCTCGCCTCAGGAAGAGGTTTTCAATATCTTTCTCAACTACGAAGTTTTCGGTAACCTGCAACCTTCTCATTCGGGGATATTCGAATTTATGAAGGCCTTGCCCAAATTCGCTTTCGAAAAAGGAATCGGATTTTCCACTCCTTCGGAGATTATGGACACGCACAAACCCGTGGGAACCATTGCCGCATCCTCTCCCATTTCGTGGGCAGACGAAGAGCGGGATTTGGGCAGGTGGATGGGAAACAGTTTGCAGAAAAGCGCCCTGAACACGTTGCACCAAATCAGCGAACGAGTGCGCCTCTCACAAGACCGCCGCATCAAACAGGACTGGATTTACCTGCAAACTTCCGACCATTTTTATTACATGTCCACAAGGCATTTTTATTCGGGGTCGCCTCATGTACAGTTCTCACCCTATCAATCGCCTTACGATGCTTTCAACAACTACATGAACGTTTTGAGCGACTTCACGGGACGCGTAAACGCTCAGTTCCCCGAGACGGTGGACAATGAGGAGCTCAACTCGCTGCTTACCACCATTCACAACCAGGAACAAGAGATTAATAAACTGAAATCCGAGTTGAAAAAAGTAATTCGGGAAAACGAAGAGGCGTTGGTCGAAAAAAACAAGCGGAAATAAATCTTTTTGAGGGAGGAAATGCCTCGGAACGAAGTAGGTGACCGAATCCGGGCATCGAAAACAACGCGGCAGCCGGGCGCTTATGAGACATTTGTCTTTGTTTTTCCCCGAGCCGGTCGGGAGGCGCAACTTATCCGGAGGGGGCATATAATCTGTTCGACAGGTAGCGCAAATTAAACTGTGTCAGTTTTTATTTTCTTATATTGCTGTCCGATAAGAATTCTTTTTTATAAGTGAATATACCCTCTTTTTCAATAGGGGGCTTGTATTATAGAACCGGTTGGGCTGTATAAATTATAAGAAACGGCAGACATTGCTCCTGATATATTTGCAGTATTGCCCATTTAAGCAGGTTAGGATTCGCCCTCCGGATCGACCCTCAAAACACTGACAGCCAAAAGAAAAGCCACAATCCGGTAGGTTAGATTTGCATGGGGGTATTGACAATTTTGTTTTTACCGATTTACTTTGCAATCGAAAACAATAAAAACAAA
>JBGYGP010000160.1:0-2880 GCA_041820645.1 Proteiniphilum sp.
AACTTACTTTTCGGCACTTAATGCTTCCGATGCCAACAAAATCGTATCGCTATTTACCGCCGATGGCGAGGTATTACCACCACAAGCTCCCACCGCAAAGGGAAGTGACCAAATTTTAGGAACTTACCAATATGTTTTTGGAATTTTGAAACTCGATTTGAAAGTTAGCATCGAAAATGTCTCCGTTTTCAAAAATATAGCCATCGTAACTTCCACTTCGGCAGGCACAGCCAACGGAACAGAAGTTGCAGGCGGTTACAGAGAGACTTTTATCTTACGAAAGGATAATGGCACTTGGAAAATAGCGAGGTATATGTACAATACACCGCAATAAATCACCGCAAGGGGGCGAAATTTTTTGCTCCCTTTTTTATTCTATGGTAAATGTTCCGACACTTTGCGAAAACACTCCTACATTTAATTTTTTGCCTGTTTAATCAAATCCCCCTGCCAATCTGTCAGTAAAAAGCGAAATTCTATAATCCATTTCATAAAATTTTGAACGAAGAAGCAACGAAGACGAAACGAAGCCGTAACCTAAAAACAACACCTGACAAAACGACATACTCCCCCCTCCCGGAAAAATGATACGAGCATATTCGCTTTTTGGCCCCCAAGTTGGATAGAATCCATCTCATTTCACGCATTTTTTTACGTTATGGGCAAACCCCAATCGGTAACCATAGCCGCCACCGAACAGAGTTTTATCAATGGTGCCTCCGCCATAGAATACCTTCACGCCAACAAGGTTTTCAACTACGAGGGTATAAAGAATCTTGCACTCGATACCGGAACGGGCAATGCCATAAATCGTACCATCGTTTTGGCAGACGGATACGTAGGTGTCGTGGCAGGCGGCAAAGACCTTTCAGCCGACAGTTTCTTTACAAGCACAGATTACAAAGGAGCCGTCCCTACCTCCAACGACTGAACGGCAGAATGGACAAAAAGATAAAGAGAGCAACGTGCATGAACACAAGATTCGAAACCGAAATCCGTATGACTGCCCCGTAGCATACGGGCTTTTTCTGATTGTTTTCTCTTTTATCCAAAGAATAAGAATATCCGATAAAATGTCTAATTTTGCAAGAAAAAAGAGATGGAGAAACAAAAAATTCTCATCGTGGACGATGAACCGCATATTTGTGAAATTTTGGCTTACAACCTCACCAACGAAGGATACGAACCCGATTATGCCTATTCGGCCGAAGAGGCGTTCGATAAACTGACTCCTTTCTTCTCGCTCATATTGCTTGATGTAATGATGGGAGGAATGTCCGGCTATCGGATGGCCGAAATGCTCCGACGCAGCGGTAACGAAATTCCCATTATATTTCTTACGGCAAAGGATACTGAAAACGATATGCTTACCGGTTTTTCGGTGGGAGGCGACGACTATATCTCCAAACCTTTCTCCCTAAAAGAGGTTTCGGCTCGAGTAAAAGCCGTATTGAAAAGGCAGAAGAGCGAGAACGAACCCCAAAACCGTTTTTCATACCGGAACTTCTCCGTCTGTTTTGATACCAAAGAGGTATTTGTCGAAGAAGAACTTATATTGCTTACCAAAACCGAATTCGAAATACTCGCTCTTCTTATCAAACATCAAGGACGCATTTTTTCGCGTGAAGATATGATAGAAAAAATCTGGAGTGAAACTCCTTACATAACGGAACGAACCGTTGATGTGCACATCGCACGTTTGCGCAAAAAGATGAAAAGTTATGCCTCCCTCATCTCCAACCGTTCGGGATACGGATACAGATTCAATATATCCAATGCGTGAAGGGAGAAATGCTTTATCCCTCCGAATAAAATACAACGAAACGGTAACAGCGATAAAGAAACAACAGACAAAAAATGAAAATATCCTACAAACAGAAACTCTCGCTCTACTTTTTCATTGTATTTGTCCTGTTTACTATGGGAATAATTGTGTTTGAGCAATCGCGCGAAACTGGTTTCAAAAAAGCGGCACTTACCGAGAGACTCGATGCTTACACGGAAGTTATTGAAGCTGCGCTGAAGAAACACGACACCGTTAACCGAGCCATTGATGAACTGTCGGGGTTATTACCCGAAAACTTGCGTATCACACTTATCGACCTGCAAGGCAACGTACTTTATGACAATACCATCGAAGACGCAGCATTGTTGGAAAATCATGTAAAACGCCCCGAAATAGTTGCCGCTAAAACCGACGGAAAAGGATTTCATATCAGAATCTCGACATCTAATAACCTGAAATACCTCTATTACGCCCGTAAAAACAACCTCTTTTTTATTCGCGTAGCTTTTCCGTATGATATACAAATACAAAACTTACTCAAATCCGACAACTTGTTCTTATACTATATCCTTATCTTATTTTTCATCACGCTGTTCCTTATAAACTATGTGGCCGACCGCTTTGCAAAATCAATTCATAAACTCAAAGAGTTTACCCTATCGGTGGAAGAGGAGATGGAAAACAATCCGATTGAATTTCCCGAAGATGAGTTAGGCGAAGTGGGAAGAAAAATCATTGACAGCTACAAACAGTTGAAAGATAAAAAGAGAGAAATCGCACTCGAACGCGAAAAACTGCTGCAACACGTGCACAGCTCCGATGAGGGATTGTGTTTCTTTTCTTCCGATAAAAAAGTGAGTTTCCATAATGCCTTGTTCATCCGCTATCTAAACACCATAACCGATGATGCTTCTTCCGATCCGGAAACCATATTCAAAGACCTCTCTTTTGCCCGAATTAACGATTTTCTCTCACAAACCCATCGGGGCGAGAATCATTGCGAAATACGAATAGATAAACATGGGAAACACTTTACTGTGCGGATAAATATTTTCGAAGACGATAGTTTCGAACTTATCATCAACAACATCACC
>JBGYGP010000161.1:0-8413 GCA_041820645.1 Proteiniphilum sp.
AATGATATAATTCGCGGTAGAGGTTATAAGAGTCGGCCGAATAGGAGATAATGGTAGAACCGTCGGCGGATGCTTTTTTTCCGACTAAGAAGTTTGTACACGGATAGATAGCTGAAATTCCGGTGGCAAGAAACGCCAAAGAAACAAAAAGTTTTTTCATTATTTAAAATCTAATTTTTGATTATTTTAGTCCGTAAAGTTAATTTAAAATGCAAACTTTCCCAAAAATTTCTATTTAATTTCTCTTTTAAATTGAATAAGTGTGCTGTTTTTTTACAAAAAAAGGTTATATTTGCCCTCTCAAATATATACTCTAAATAAAATATTGCCGATGAAAAAAATCGAAGCGCTAAAGAAAAAAATTTTAGGTTTTAGTATTTATCAGATAGGCATTATACTTGTTTTGCTCACATCGTTGTTTTTTTTCAGCGACAGCAGCATTATCAAGCGGATTAAGTATGAAAGAGAAATTCGTGATTTGAAAGCGCAAATCGAGTATTATAAAAAACAGACAGAAACTGATAAGAAAAAATTGAACGAACTGCAATCGAATAAAGATAATCTTGAAAAATACGCTCGCGAAAACTACCTGATGAAAAAAGAGAATGAAGAGGTTTTTGTAATCGAAGATTAGTTGCGAGCTGTTTTTCGTAATTGTTTGATATTTAGTGATGCATAATCTTAAAGATATACTTTATAAAGTGTCTGCAATACTTGTTTTATTGTCGGCCGTTCTGTATTTGTTTGCCCCCGAAATCGCTCCATGGGGCATGGCGACAGGTACCCTTGGATTAACCGTAGCAACAGCCATGATGAGATACCCCGGAAAAAGCATTCGGGGAAAACGGCTGTTTAATTTTCAGATATTTTCTTGTATTTTTTTCTTGATGGCTACCTACCTGATGTTTAAACAAAACTTGCAATGGGCGCTATCGATGGCAGTAGGAAGTATTTTGTTGCTGTATGCGGCAATAATGCTCCCGATTGTTTATGAGAAAGAAAAATCAGAAACTAAAGAATGAACGCGATGAAACGAATTTTGGTGGTGGATGATAACCTTACAATTTGCTTAATGCTTAAATCCTGGTTGTTAAAAAAAGGTTATCGGGTAGATACGGCTACAAGTGTGGAGGAAGCTAAAGAGAAGGTAATGGAAAATCCTTTCGATTTGATTCTTTCAGATATCAGAATGCCGGAATCGGAGTCGGGCGGCTTCTCTTTTTTAAATTGGGTGAAAAAATACGATTCGGACATTCTGGTTATCATGATGACCGGTTTCGTCGATATCGATTCGGCAGTAAACTCATTGAAATTGGGGGCGGTAGATTACATACCCAAACCTATAAAAGAGGAAGACCTCTTTCAAAAGATAGCCGATGCTTTGACAAATCATGAGCGGCAAAAAAATGCGAAAGAGATAAAATACTCCTTTGTACTCCCTGAAAGCAAAAAATATTTGGAGTTTTTTGCCGATATCGAGAACAGATTTAAAAAAGAACAACATCTCCTAATTCTGGGGGAGCGCGGAACCGGAAAAGCTGCTTTGTCGAAACATTTGGTTTACAGCCAGAAAAATAATCTTGCGAGATCTTTTGTGATATTGACCGAAGAGGATCAATCGGTAAAGAATTCCATTGATGCGGAATTGTTGGCAAGAGCCTATGAGCGCGCTAAAGGCGGTTTTCTTTCGCTCAGAATTACCTCTCTCACACTGGACGCGCAAAACGAACTGCTGAAGAAGATGATGATGTCGCAAAAAGAAGAATTTTCCGTGCAGTTGTTGTTGATTTCGAGCCTCTCTGCCAAAGAACTTAAGGGCAAGCTGCTCCCCAAATTGTATAACTATCTGGAAGAAGCCATTGTAGAGCTTCCTGCTTTGAAAGGGGAAGAGGAATTGATTCTCTTTTTTGCCGATTATTTTTTGCACTATTCCAATTCGGAGCTCGATAAAAATATTTTATCCATTGACGAAAGCGTAAAAAACGAATTTCTCAGAAGAGACTGGCCCGGAAACATTCAGGAACTCAAAAATGCCGTGCTGAAAGCTTCGGTGCTTACCTCCGGCGACAAAATCGAGAAAGAGGTGCTGCCGTACCTGTTTAAAGGTTATATCGTGGGAAAAGAGGTTCAGAGCGATCGGGAAAAAACATCCCTTGACGGTTTTAAAAAAGAAAACTACGAAAAAGAAAAAATCCTTGAAGCCCTCGAAATTACCGGTGGCAACAAAACTATGGCTTCGTCGCTTTTGAATATTGACCGAAAGACTCTTTACAATAAAATAAAACTTTATCAGATAGATATTTGACCCGTTTCTTCAAGGCATGAAATTATCTCAATCATTATCCAAAACAAAAGTGTGGGTCATTGCCGGATACATATTGGTTGTGTTGGTAATGATTTGGGGATTGATAACCATTTACAACAACCTCGTTTCATTTTCCGAAAAAAAGATTCGGGGAGAAGATATGTCGCAGCTAATCGTTGTCGGAAATACCATATCGAAACTCTATGAGTTGGAGAGCGAACAAAATCTGCTTTCCGCAACCTCCGCACGGAGTTATTTCGAGAAATATGATTCGCTTAAGCCGATTATCCGGCAAAATATCGATTCTCTGAGAACAATGTCGGGCAATCATCCCATCAGAATTGCCAAAATAGACAGCATCGATTTGTATCTGTCGCTCAAAGAGGCAAATATGCGGGAAATTGTCTTGCTCCTTGATTCGATCCGAAACGCTCCGCAGATTATACGTGAAACATTCAGTTCTTATCGGCCTAAAAATCTCAACTCGGATATTGAATCTTATCTGAAATCGAAAAATGTGATTGTATCGGATTCTGCCAAAAACGACACGACGGTAGTTCGCAAAGAGAGAAAAAAACTTTTTGGGCGGCTTCGCGATGCAATTGTGGGCAAACAAGATTCTTCCGTGATTGTTGAAACTCAAACCGTCGTGTCGCAGAAAGATGTCAAATTTGCGATAGATACGGTTGTGAATATGGTGCGGTATTCGGAAAGGTTGAATTTCGACAGGCAAAGGCAATTTCAGTACAAACTGTTCGACCGGCAGGCAAAGATGTCGAATACCAATACGATGCTCACAATTCAGATTGAAGGTCTGTTGAAATCCATCGAGCAAGAAGAACTCGAAAAATCAATCCGACTTTTGCAAGACAAAGAAACCACTTTGAATCGTTCCCAAAAAACGCTCCTTACCGTTTCGGCATTAGCCGTTTTGATTGCTTTGCTGTTCGGATTCCTGTTTTTGGGAGACATCAACAGAAGCCAACGATACAGAAAAGGGCTCGAACAATCAAATCGAAAAATTAACGAATTACTCAAGGCCCGCGAGAAATTGATGCTTTCTATCTCACACGACATCAAGGCACCTATGAGTTCGATTTTGGGATACATCGAACTTTCCGAATCTACTGCCGATAAGGCAAATCGCGATGCGTATTTGAAAAACATGAAAAGTTCGGGAGAGCATGTCTTGAATTTGGTGAAAAAATTACTTGATTACCAGAAGATTGAAACGGGAAATTGGATGCATAAAAACGTCAACTATTCGGTATCCGAAATGTTTATCGATATCGTTTCCGGTTTTATTCCCCTTGCTGAAAAAAAAGGACTCCGATATATAATCAATAACAAGTTGCCGGGCAATTTGCAATCGCATGGCGATCCGTTGGTTATTCGTGAAATTCTGAATAATATCATTTCCAATGCCATCAAATATACCTTCGGCGGCAGTGTGGAGGTTGGAGCTCTGAAAGTAGGAGAAGATAGCAATGCTCTCATTCGTTTCTCAATAAAAGATACCGGATTGGGCATGGATAAAAGCGAACTGGAAAAGATATTCGAGGAATTTGTGCAACTCGAAACCGCTTCTGCCGTCGAAGGAGCCGGACTCGGGCTTGCCATTGTCAAAGGATTGGTGCAAGAGATGAGAGGTAAAATATCTGTGGTATCCGAAAAAGGGAAAGGGTCGGAATTTGTGGTCGAATTACCTTTAGTGGCCACCGTGACGGTGCAGGAAAGGAGTTTGGGTGAGCCAGAACCCGATGCTGTAACTTTGGACAATCTCTCCGTGTTGGCGGTGGACGATGACAAAATTCAGTTGGCGATGGTTGCCGAAATGCTCAAATGGAAGAACATCCGTGTTGCAACTGAAACGAATCCGAATAAAGCATTGGAGATTATTGAACAACAACCGTTCGATCTGATTTTTATCGATATGCAAATGCCGGAGATGAGCGGTTTGGAATTGCTCGAAAGAATCCGACGTGCGAATATCGGACATCTGCGGAATACGCCGATAATCTCTTTATCGGCTAATTCCGAACTTACCAAAGAAGACCTGAATAAATTGGGTTTTGCCGATTTTTTAAACAAACCTTTTACTTCGAAAGAGCTTTATAGCGTAGTAAGGAAACATGTTTCTCCCGAAAAGACCTCGGAGATAAATGCGCTTGTCCGGCAGATTGCCGACGACAAAGCGGGCGCACTCGAAATCTTGCAGTCGTTTGTAGAAGGGATGTCGGAAGATATCGTGAAACTCAAAGAGGCTTTCGCCGACGACGACAGGGAGAAGGCGTCTGCTCTTGCTCACAAGGTGTATCCCGTGATTGCGATGATAAATTCGGGACAGGTAAGTGAATTGTTGCTGAAAATCAATAGGAAAGAGTCTGTTCCTGTCGATGATAAGGATTTCGTTGTGCAAACCATTCTGGCTTATATCACGCAAGCAAAAGAAAAAATAGAAGAATTCGAAATCAGTAGTCGATGACGGACAAGCAAGTTATCGAAAAATACAAGAGATATCTTTTGTTGGAGAGGGCCCTTTCCGCAAATACGATCGATGCCTACATGACCGATTTGCAAAAATTCGTGCATTTTGTCAACAGCAAGGAACTCCGGTTTTCGAAAATTACTTACGACGATTTGCAGGAGTTTTTAAGCAAGTTGCACGACAGAAAAATCAAGCCCCGCTCGGTTGCGCGAATCATTTCGGGCTTAAAATCTTTTTTCGGGTTTCTCGTCCTTGAGAAAGTGATCGATCAAAATCCGATGGATTTGATAGACGCTCCCAAAATAGGGCTGAAACTTCCTACCGTTTTGTCGGTGGAAGAAATCGATTTGATTCTGAGCGTTATCGATGTGTCCAACATGGAGGGGGCACGCAACTATGCGATGATAGAAACCCTTTACAGTTGCGGACTGCGTGTATCGGAGTTGGTGAATCTCAGATTTTCAAATCTTTATTTCGACGAAGGTTTTGTGTCGGTTTACGGGAAAGGGGGCAAGCAGAGGCTCGTTCCCATATCGGAGACTGCCATCCGAAAAATCAACAACTACCTCTCTTATCGAAAAAATCAGATTGTAAAAAAGGGGTTCGAAGATATTGTTTTTCTTAGTGTCAGGGGAACATCTCTTTCCAGAATTACGGCATTTTATTACGTAAAGAAATATGCCGAAGAAGCCGGAATTTCCAAAGAAATCAGCCCGCATGTTTTCAGACACTCTTTTGCTACGCACCTGCTCGAAAGAGGAGCCAATATTCGCGTCATTCAAGAGATGCTGGGGCATGAGCAGATAACCACTACCGAGATTTATACCCACATCGATCGAAGTTTTTTACGGCAAGAGATTATCGAACATCATCCCCGCAATAAACCCAAACCGGTTTCGGATTATCCATAAAAACAACGAAAAAACGACAAAAACAGGCTTCCGAAACAGGATATTTTGTATATTTGTTCGACAATATAGAATCTAAATCAACAAATAAATTACCAACTATGAAGTTTATAGTATCATCCGCAACTTTGCAAAGTCATTTGCAAGCAATCAGCAGAGTTATCAATTCTAAAAACGCATTGCCGATTTTGGATTGCTTTTTGCTGAGTTTGAAAGGAAATGAACTGACTCTGACCGCAGCCGACACCGAAACCCGTTTGGAAACAAAGGTTGAGGTCAGCAACGCCGAAGGCGAAGGGAGTTTGGCTATCAATTCGAAAAATTTGCTCGATCCGCTTCGTGAACTTCCCGACCAACCTTTAACTTTCGAGGTGAATGATGAAACGCTTGAGGTATTCATCTACTACCACAACGGGAAATACAACTTCGTTGGATTGAAAGGCGATGAATATCCACAGCCCAAAAGTTTGAAAGATGGTGTAATTTCGATTAACATGCCTGCCGGAATCTTGTTCGATGGAATCAACCGGACGGTTTTCGCTACCGCTGACGATGAGCTTCGCCCCGTGATGAACGGTATCTATTTCGATATTACCGCCGACAACATCACTTTTGTAGCTTCCGACGGGCATAAATTGGTGCGCGTCATTCAGAACGACGTGAAAGGAGATGGCCGCTCATCGTTTATTCTGCCCAAAAAACCGGCCAACTTGCTGCGCTCTTTGCTGCCCAAAGAGTCGGGCGATGTGGAAATAAAATTCGATGAAAACAACGCTTACATCACCATGTCCAACTTCATGATGATTTGCCGTTTTGTGGAAGGAAGATATCCCAATTACAATTCGGTGATTCCTCAAAACAATCCGAATACTGTTGAACTCGACCGTCTGGCGTTTCTCAATGCACTGAAACGTGTAAGCGTATTTTCCAACCCTGCAAGCAGTTTGGTAAAGTTGCAACTCTCGGAAAACAAAATACTTGTGTCGGCTCAAGACATCGATTTTTTAACTTCTGCCGAAGAAACTATTCCCTGCAACTATGCAGGCAATGTGATGAATATCGGGTTCAAAGGAGTCTTTTTTGATTGATATTCTCAACAACATTCCTTCTTCGGATGTGCGCATCGAGCTCTCGGATCCTTCTCGTGCCGGAATCATCGTTCCGCTCGAAAACGAAGAAGGACAGGATATGCTGACTCTCCTCATGCCGATGATGCTCAATGACTGAAAAACTAAACACGACTCGAATGGATTTGAATCTTAAAAACCCGTTGATTTTTTTCGATTTGGAAACGACGGGTATCAATATTACGAAAGATCGGATTGTGGAGATTTCGCTGCTTAAGGTTTATCCCAACGGGAAAGAAGAGGTGAAATCGAGACGAATCAATCCCGAAATGCCGATTCCTTCTCAAGCTACGGCCATTCATGGAATTACCGACGACGACGTAAAGGAGTGCCCTACGTTTAAACAGATATCCAAATCGCTTGCCGATTGGATGGAGGGTTGCGATATTGCGGGGTTTAATTCCAGCAGATTCGATGTGCCGTTGCTTGCGGAGGAGTTTTTGCGTGCAGGAGTGGATTTTGACATGAGCAAACGCAAGTTTGTGGATGTTCAGATTATTTTTCACAAAAAAGAGCAGCGCACCCTCGAAGCCGCCTATAAATTTTATTGCGATAAGGAGCTGGTAAACGCTCATTCGGCCGAAGCCGATACGTTTGCGACTTACGAAGTTTTGAAATCTCAACTCGACCGTTATCCCGATTTGCAAAACGATATGGCTTTTCTCTCGCAGGAGTTTTCGAGTTTCAACAACAACGTGGATTTTGCCGGACGGATGATTTACGATGAAAACGGTGTGGAGATGTTTAATTTCGGCAAACACAAAGGAAGGCGGGTTTCCGAAGTTTTCGAGAAAGAGCCCGGATACTATTCTTGGATGATGGATGGCGATTTTCCTCTCAATACGAAGCAGGCGCTTACAAAAATCAAATTGCGCGAAAAGAACAGGTAAGAAGCGTCTATGAAGGGATTTTATGCTCTGCTTATTGTTTTTGCGATGGTATTGCCGTCTTCCTGTGGGAAAGAGGAGGGTGTTGCCGTTGCCGAGGAGGCCGGCAAAACGGCTCGTGGCATTCCTCTCAAGCGAAAACAACGGTTTTCGGGGAACTACAACAGAGAATTCAACGACTTGCAAGAGTTGCATTTTGCGGCGGCAGTAGCCAATGGTATCGAACCGATTGCGCTGCGCGCCGATACTTCGAAACTCAAAGATCGGTTGGTGCGCTTGCCCGATGAATTGGATTTGTACAAAACGTACGATTTATCCCATTCAATCCCGTTCTTGGTTCCTTCGGCCGCGCAACTGTTTGTGAAAATCGCATATAACTTCAGAGACTCGCTTTATAGCAAACGGATTCCGCTTTACAAGCTCTATCTTACGAGCGTACTTCGTACGGATGACGATTTGTTGATGCTTAGCGCGCGAAATATAAATACCAGCGAAAATTCGGCCCATCGTTACGGAACCACGTTTGATATTTCGTGGAAAAGGTTTGCGCCGGTGGATAGAGATGTTCCCGATGTTGTACCTCCCGAACGGTTGAAACTTGTTTTGGCGCAGGTTTTGTTTGACTTGAGGAAACAGGAAAAATGCTACGTGAAGCATGAGAGAAAACAGGCTTGTTTTCATATTACCGTAAGATAATT
>JBGYGP010000162.1:0-4654 GCA_041820645.1 Proteiniphilum sp.
CACTCGCTACCGCAGGAAGCGGAGATATTCTGACAGGAATGATAACCGGATTCATGGCTCAGGGATATGGATCGCTCGAAGCTGCAAAATTGGCAGTCTATATCCATGGTCTTACAGCTGACTTGACGGCCGACCGGATTCATCCTCGTAGTTTTATCGCTTCCGACATTATTGAGAACATAGGCAACGCTTTTCTCGAGATAGAACGCAGGTTTTGCTGAAAAAAGAAAAGATAAATTTGTAATTTAGGACAAAACAATGTATTTTTGCACTCTATTTGCCAATAGGCTGAATAAGCAGTGGAGAATCCGCTCGCCTCAGGCACGTAACTTTAAAGTTATTTTAATAAATGTACGTAATCGTAGATATTCAAGGTCAGCAGTTTAAAGTAGAGCAAGACCAAAAATTATTCGTTCACAGAATCAACGCCGAAAGAGGCGACAGCGTGGAATTTGAAAAAGTAATGCTTATCGACAAAGACGGCAATGTAACCGTTGGAGCTCCAACAATTGCAGGAGCCAAAGTCGTAGTAGAAGTTATTTCTCATGTGAAAGGAGACAAAATACTCGTTTTCAAAAAGAAAAGAAGAAAAGGATACCGAAAATTGAATGGACATCGCCAGCAATTTTCAGAGGTGAAAGTGAAAGAAATTATTGCTTAATCAGTTAAAAAATAGAAGAAAATGGCACATAAGAAAGGTGTAGGTAGTTCGAAAAACGGTCGCGAATCGGAAAGTAAACGATTGGGCGTGAAAATATTTGGCGGACAGGTTGCAAAAGCCGGCAACATCTTGGTTCGTCAGCGTGGAACGGTTCATCATCCGGGAGAAAACGTAGGTTTAGGAAAAGATCACACTCTGTTTGCATTGACGGATGGTGTTGTGGTGTTCCGTAAACGCAGAGACAATCGTTCGTTCGTATCGGTTCTTCCCAAAGCACAAGTTGAAGCATAAGACTTTGATTTTTAGGTTTTATCCGGAAAATGTATCCATAAAATAATAATAATTTTTTTAGTTAATAAACAACCCGCTATGCTAATAGTCGGGTTGTTTTTTTATAGATGAAAAATTTGCAGCGAAAAATCGACTTCATTCTTCAAAACGAGCACGAAGATGTTAATCAATTGGCCCTGAAACTTAATAATGAAAAAGAGAACGATTGTGATAATCTCTTCATTTTGAGGCAAATTAAGGGCCGGCAGATTGCCAAAAACAAGCTTCCGACCTGGTATGCCCATCTCGAAATTGTTTATCCGTCGCATTTGTCTTTGGAACAAGCCTCTTCGGAGGTTACGGCTCGATACAAAACATCGCTAATCGGTAATGAGGTGCAAAGTTTTGCCGATTTAACCGGAGGTATGGGAGTCGATTTTTCTTTTTTAGCAACGCGATTTGAAAAATCGATATATGTTGAGCAAAATAAAGAGCTTTGCGAAACAGCGGTGTACAATTTTAACCTGTTGGGAATAAAAAAAATTTTTGTGGAGAACAGTTCGAGTGAAGCTTTTTTGAACAAAACGGATGCTGTGGATGTAATCTATCTTGATCCGTCGCGGAGAAACCAATCGGGGCGAAAGGTGGTGCGCATAGAGGATTGTTCTCCCAATGTAGCGGAAATTCAAGATTTGTTGTTCAAGAAATCAAAATTAGTTTTGGTGAAATTTTCCCCCATGCTCGATATTGCATTGGCTGTAAAAACCCTGAAAAATATCAATGAAATTCACGTTGTTTCGGTTGATAACGAGTGCAAAGAATTGTTGTTTTTGCTTTCCGATACGCCTAAGCTTACAAAATATGTGGCTGTAAATCTGAATAAAATCAGAGGCATTCAGAAATACTGCTTTACACCTGAAGAGGAGCAAAATTCTGCAGTATCCTTTGCTGAAACTGTAAGAAAATATTTATACGAACCCAACTCCTCTATCCTGAAGGCC
Source organism: Proteiniphilum sp. (assembly GCA_041820645.1). GTDB lineage: Bacteria > Bacteroidota > Bacteroidia > Bacteroidales > Dysgonomonadaceae > JBGYGP01. Next base: position 1,933 of record JBGYGP010000162.1, read on the forward strand.
GGAGCTTTCAGAAGCGTTGCATGTAAGTTCAATGTACAGAAGCTACACGTTAATAGCCATTTATATACTTCCGATAAGTTGGTTCTCGATTTTCCGGGACGAATTTTTGAGGTTCAAAACAGATTTACGCCTAATAAGAAAAACATAAAAACATTCGTTTCCAACACAAAAAAAGCGAACATTGTTGTCCGCAATTTTCCGATGTCCGTTGCCGAAATCCGCCAAAAAACAGGATTAAAGGAGGGTGGGGAGATCTACCTTTTCGCAACCACCTTGATGGATAATGAGAAAATCTGGATAATTGGCGACAAAATTGATATTTGTCGAGAATAATAATTTAGATTTATCTATGCAGAATCAACGAAAGACCAAGATACAAACTCAATTTCTATTCCCCAAAAAAAATCTTTTTCTTAAATTTGAAACGAAAAGTTGCATTCACTAGTTGAATCTGCGGAAACTACACATACAAATAAAAAAAGAAAAATAATTGTTTTTCAAATAAAAAAAAACTATATTTGCACCCGCTTTGCGCAATCTCTGTCGAAAAGAGTTATTCGTTACATTGCGTCCAAACAGTTAATTATTAACATAAAGCTTTTATTTTCAATGGATTTAATAAAAATAGCAGAAGAATCTTTCGCTACTGAAAAGAAAGAATTCCCAAAATTCAAAAGCGGCGACACAATTACCGTTGCTTATAAAATTGTGGAAGGGAACAAAGAACGTGTTCAGCAATATCGCGGTGTAGTTATTCGTATTTCCGGACAAGGTGAAAACAAACGTTTTACCGTTCGCAAAATGTCCGACAACATTGGCGTAGAACGTATTTTCCCGATAAACTCGCCGTTTATCGAAAGTATTACACTCAATAGCGAAGGGAAAGTGCGCAGAGCTAAACTTTACTATCTGCGTGCACTGAGGGGTAAAGCCGCTCGTATCAAAAAGAAATCATTCTAATTTATTCTTTTTTTAAACGATACATTAAACGCTCCATTTTCGGGGCGTTTTTTGTAAATTTGCGTTTCATAATATTTTTTTTCGGAACTGATTGTATGCTACACAAAACGTTGGGAATTGTACTCGGAGTATCGAAATATACGGACAAATATTCTATAGCACAAGTGTTTACGCGCGATTTTGGGCGTGTAGCTTATTTGCTCCCCGGAAGTAGAGGGAAAAAGACCAAAATCAATCCGATTTTTTTCTCGCCTTTATCGGTGCTGAATATGCAGGTAGAACATTTGCCACTTCGCGAGATCCAACGCTTGAAAGAGGTCGAACGATTAGCCCTTTTCTACAACATCGGGTTGGATGTGAAAAAGATTTCGATTGTATTTTTCTTATCGGAATTTTTGTTGAAAGTGCTACATGAAACGCATCCCAATGAAGCGCTTTTCGATTATCTGCATCATTCCATTGAGGCGCTTGAAGAAACCGAAACGGGGTTAGCGAATTTTCACCTGACATTTATGCTGGGCTTAACAAAGTTTTTGGGTATTTATCCCAACTTTGATACCTATTCGGAGGATTGCTACTTCGATTTGCTGAACAGCGAATTTTCACCTGCTCTGCCCCTGCATTCATATTATTTGAAGCCGGCTGAAAGCAACTATCTTATCACGCTATCGAGAATCAACTATTTAAACATGCACTTCTTCAGAATGTCGCGAAACGACAGAAAAAGAATTATAAACCGGTTATTGGTTTATTACCGATTGCATCTTTACGATTTCCCCGAAATGAAATCGCTCGATGTGCTGTACGAATTATTCTGAACAGGAGCTATTTATACCTGATATAACTCTGAAAAACAAAAAGATCCCCCGTTGTTTCTATCTTGAAACTTTCGCCCAATGATTCGTTGAGACTTCCCTGCCACCAATTGGCAAGGATTCGGTTTTCAATCGGATATTTCAATCCCCAAACGGAAATGGGAGTGGGAGAGATGGAGAAAATGGAAACGGTTTGTCCCTCAAAACTCTCAAAATCCGTTGTTTCCGCAATAGAGGTAAAAAAACCGTAATCCGTGTACATTTTCACTTGCGTATATTTCCGATAATCGGCTAACAACGAAATATTTCCGAGAATATGGTCTTCTCGCATACCGGTAGCGGCAACAATAGATATTATCTTGACTCCTTGCTCGATACAATGCCGTACGGCTTTTGTCAAGTCGTTGGTTTCTTGGTCTTTTATTTGTATGATAATATCCGAGAAGCGGTTTCTGTTCTCATCGGAAAGAGAGTCCAGGTCGCCGATAATCACATTGGGAGTAATTCCTCGCGCAAGGAGATTTTCTGCCGCACCATCGCAACAAACAATCCAACGAGCTTTTTCGATAATTCCTACGGGAATTGAATGGGTAGGGTATTGCCCATTGGCAACAATAACGGCTTCTTTGGGTATTATAGAATTTGTTTCCACTCTTTTTTTGCTTCAATGCTGTCGGTAAAACGGCTATGTTTGAGAAAAGTTCATAAAATCGGATAAAATATCGATATACAATACCATGGAGTTTGTCCTCAAACGTTGCCTGCATTAATCGATTATTTGCAATCTTTTCATTCATATAGAAGTTTTTCCTCTTCGGCTGTCCGATAAAATGATTACTTTTGGGCATTGTTTAATTCTGTTTTGTGGGAAAAACAAAAGTAAACAAAAGGGGCTGAATTTCTCTATGAACTCAGCCCTGTTTTTTTCTAATCCTAAATTTTTATCG
>JBGYGP010000163.1:0-3141 GCA_041820645.1 Proteiniphilum sp.
GCATTTATCATGGACGGTGGTACATTGAAAATCAGCGCTACAAGCGATGGCATTGATGCGGAAGAAGGTTATGTTGTGATTAACGACGGCGCCATCACCATCAATGCCGGCGACGACGGCATCGCAGCATCTTACGACCTCACGGAGACAGGGGCCGACCAAACCATCACTCCTTACGTTACCATCAACGGCGGTACGTTCGTTATCAACACAACCGAAGGCGAAGGCATCGAAAGCAAGAGCATCCTTACCGTTAACGGCGGCACGTTTACTATCAACACGTATGACGACGGTCTCAACGCTGCATCGGGCATTTACTTCAACGGAGGTAAGATGTACGTGAAAAGCAGCACCAACGATGCCGTGGATTCCAACGGAACGCTTACCGTAACCGGCGGAACCATTGTCGCTATTGGCGCTACTGCTCCCGAAGGCGCTTTCGACAGCGACCAGAGTACGTTTAAAATTACCGGAGGAACGTTGATGGGTATCGGCGGTGCAACGAGTACGCCTACGGCAAGCACCTCTTCACAAAACTCGGTTATACTCGGCGCCACCGGAACATCGGGAAAAATATTGCATATTCAATCTTCGGACGGAACCGAAGCGCTCACCTTTCTCGTTCCGCAAAGCTATACGACGATGCTTTACTCAAGCTCCAAGATTGCAACCGGAACTACCTACAACGTATATACGGGCGGAAGCGTATCCAGCGGAACAGATTTCAACGGATTATACACTTCGGGAACCTATTCGGGCGGAACAAAATCATCGGTGTCGTTTACCGCGAGCAGCCGTGTAACCAATCTGGGTGGCAGCACTGGCCCCGGCGGTAGATAAAACGGAAATATAAAGTGTATCTATATTTCATTCTCAAGTTTTTTAAGTTAATTGGTGAAAATCCGGCTTGCGATAAGCCGGATTTTTTGTGTTTGGCTCTATTTTCCAAAATACATTCATTCCCGGCAGTATCGGGAGGCGTAAGGAGGAAGGCGGAAGGATTGCGTACCTGACAAATTGTCATAAATTAACCCATCGATGGGGTATTTTACCCCATCGATGGCATATTTTAATCCATCGATGGCGTAATTTAACCCATCGATGGCATAATTTAACCCATCGATGGCGTAATTTAATCCATTGATGGCATAATTTAACCCATCGACGGAGTTCTTTACCCCAACAAAAAACGGAGGATGAGGGAGCGTACCCTGATTAGGGCCTCAATCGGGGTATCGAAAGCAATGCGGCAGTCGAGCGCTTATGAGAGATTGTTGTCAAAACAAACCTCTATAACACAAAAAACCCGGAATGCAAAATGCAATTCGGGTTTTTAATTTTCTCAACTCCGTTGGTACGGGAGCAGCTATTTCATTTCAATTTCTTCTTGCAAGTCTATTTCGTTGCCTTCGCGGTCATAAAATTTGTATTGCAGAAAACCGAAACTTTGGTTCGGAATTACTTTCATGCCAATACCGTATTTTGCTTTCCACCTGTTTTTCAACGAAAACAAGCCTTGCCGAACATAAGCTGCCACATAAGGATGTATGTGCAAGCTGAATTTCTTCACTTTTAATTTATTGACCAAATAATCGATTTTTCGTTCCAACGTGTCGGTAAACAAAAACGATGATTTGATTTCTCCCTTTCCAAGGCAGGTGGGGCATACCTCGCTGGTGGTTACTTCCATCTCGGGACGCACACGCTGACGCGTGATTTGCATCAATCCGAATTTACTTAACGGAAGGATTTTGTGTTTCGCTCTGTCCGACGCCAGAAACTCTGCCATTTTGTTGAAGAGTTTGTTGCGATGATCGCCCATGCTCATATCGATAAAGTCTATCACGATGATGCCGCCCATATCCCGCAAGCGCAATTGGCGAGCGATTTCTTCGGCAGCGGCCGCATTTACTTCAAAGGCGCTGTCTTCCTGTCCGAGCGACTGTTTGTTGCGGTTTCCGCTGTTCACGTCGATTACGTGAAGGGCTTCGGTATGTTCGATAATGAGATAGGCTCCGTTTTTGAATGTAACGGTCCGGCCAAAGAGCGATTTAACTTGTTTCGTTATTCCGAAATTATCTAAAATTGGGGTTGCGCCTTTATAAAGTTTTACTACATTTTTCCGGTCTGGCGCAATCAGGCTGATGTATTCGGATAACTGTTTGCCTACGTCTGAGTCGTTGATATGAATTTGCTCGAAAGAGGGATTGAAAATATCCCGAAGCAAACCTACGGTGCGGCTGGTTTCTTCAAAAACCAGCGAAGGAGATTTTGCTTTCAGCAATTTTTCGGCTGTATCTTCCCATCTTTTCACCAAAACATTCAATTCGGCATCGAGTTCGGCCACCCTTTTCCCTTCGGCGTTGGTTCGGATGATGACGCCAAAGTTTTTGGGCTTGATACTTTGCATAAGTTGTCGGAGGCGGGCGCGCTCTTCGCGCGATCTTATTTTTTGCGATACCGATACACGGTCGATAAACGGAATCAAGACCATAAATCTTCCGGCAAAAGAGATTTCGGCAGTAAGCCTCGGCCCTTTGGTCGAAATGGGCTCTTTGGCAATTTGCACCAAGACCTCTTGCCCTACTTTCAGCTTGTCCGAAATGGAGCCTTCTTTCTCGATATCGGCCTGCAGCTTCATTTTCTGAATCTGCTGCACCTTTTTCTTCTCCGCTACCAACTTCTGATAACTTACGACAGAGTTAAATTCTACCCCTAAATCCAAATAGTGAAGAAAAGCGTCTTTTTTGTGTCCTACATCTACAAATGCGGCATTCAGTGCGGGCATCAGTTTTTTCACCCTGCCCAGATAGATGTTACCAACCGCGTAAGATTCGCTTTGACTTTCTTGTTGAAGCTCTACGAGCTTTTTGTCTTCAAGTACGGCAATCGTAATCTCTTTGGGTTGTACATCAACTACAAGTTCGCTTATCACTTTTTTTGTTTTTTTAAATGTTTGAATAAAAATTCCGTTCCGCCGAACGGAATCGTGTATCCTCGCGGATACTTCATCGATGAATTTATACACAAAGAACAAACTTAAAGAAATTTAAGTTTGTTCCGGTATATAAAATCAGTTCAAGAAAACCAGGCTAAACTATTTTTTCTTTTTGTGCCTATTTTTTCTGAGTCTTTTTTTCC
>JBGYGP010000164.1:0-3376 GCA_041820645.1 Proteiniphilum sp.
ATAAAACGGTTCTTTGTAGCGACTCTTTTCCCCGTTTTCTTTCGGACACCACCCTTGCGCGTGTTTGATGCAATGCTTGGCAATCATAAGCGGAACGTCTTTCCGTTTTACTTGCTCAAACGACGGTTGCAAAACTTTGCTCCCGTGCCGGGCGTAAAAGCATCTGCTTTTTTCGTTGGAAACATTGCCCAGATAACTCAACTGTTTTTGAGGAAAAGAATGGCTCGTGGGGACGATTTTTTTCCGTTCTTGCTTGTAATTTATTTTTCGAACCGATAAAAGTTTGCAAGTGAGTTTTTTTCGCCACTCTCCGAGCAACGAGGAGGGAAGAAACCATTCGTGCGAAAAATCGATACTGACCGTTGAAATTTCGAAAAGGGTATTCCCCGTTCTCGATAATTGATTCTTGATGTTCTCTCTTTGAGGTTTTTGAGCGGTCTGTTTTTCAAAGTCCACTGCAAAGGCGTATCGGTTTGCATCCTCATCCTCTATTTGCAAAGCAAAACCTGTGCGTGTTTCGGAAACGGAAATCGTTGCCGCAATTTTTCTTTCGGCCGTTTTCTTCGTCAATTTGCTCTCGAAAACCTGATCGTGGTTTCGGTAAATCTTTGCGCCGATATATAAGTTGGGCATTTCCGCCGGGAAAATCCATCCGCCTTCGGCGCGATTTACCCGGAAGCCGTTAAGTCCGTTTTTGTCGGAAAAACATAAGCCGTCGCCGTTGTTGATTTCGATTTTTGTATTGATGAGAAACCTGTTTCGCTCTATGGTTTTTACCGTTCCCATAAATTCGCCGATTGATTTGGGCGAATCGGTCGAGGCAATATCGTTTTGCCTGCCGTTGGAAAAATAATCCGTAAAACCGCGGTTGAAACTCTTGGATAGGTTAGGCACAAAGTTGATAACGCTTTTTCCCGATGAGGCGCGAACAAATTGAGGACGCTTTTCGAAAATCTCGTCCAACCGTTGCCGGTAAGCCGAAACCACATTTTTTACATAAGCTGCGTCTTTGAGCCGCCCTTCGATTTTGAGCGAAGCTACGCCCGCGTCGAGTAGATTCTCGAGATTGGCATACTGGTTGAAATCTTTGAGCGAGAGCAGGTGCGCATTTCGCCGGATTATTTTGCCTTCGGCATCAACCAGATCGTATGGCAGGCGGCACATCTGCGCACACTCGCCTCGGTTGGCGCTTCGCCCCGCAACGGCCTGACTGATGTAGCATTGTCCGCTGTAAGAAACACACAGCGCACCGTGTACGAATACTTCGACGGGGATGTTTGCCTGCGAAGCAATCTCTTCGATTTGCCCGATAGTCAGTTCGCGCGCCAAGACCACTTGCGAAAATCCCGCTTTTTCCAGAAACCGCACTTTCTCCACCGTACGATTATCCATTTGAGTGCTCGCGTGAAGCGGGATAGGCGGCAAGCAGAGCTGGAGAATACCCATGTCCTGAACGATGACGGCGTCGGCATTTATCCGATACAATTCGTGAATGAGTTTTTCCACTCTTTCCAATTCGTTGTCGTACAAAATGGTGTTCAAAGCAACATAAACGCGGGCATTGTAAGGATGCGCAAACTCAACAAGTTCGGCAATATCCCTTACCGAATTTCCCGCCGCCGAACGGGCGCTAAAACCCTCAACGCCGATATACACGGCGTCGGCGCCGTGCAGAATGGCTTCCTTGCCAATTTCCCCGTTTTTAGCGGGAGCGAGCAATTCGATTGCGCGTACGGTTTTCATTGTTTCTTTTCGATAATTTTGCCGGTTTTACGGATAAGGCGCGTGGAAAATATTTTCAGGCCGACTTCAGTTTCATACCGCTACCGCTCGAATTGCATCGAACTTCTTTTCTTCGTCAAAATACAAAAATAAGATGTGGTCATAAAATTCCGAAATAAGGGAATAGTTGCCAACAGCGGGAACAACTTACGTGGTCTCAGTCCAAATTTGATTTCGTAATGCGGATTGATGAAGTAATACTCTTCGGCTTTTTGGGTTAAATCGGTTTCGGAAACTGTCTTTTTGAACAATTCGATGCTTGTGCGACATTCTTTTATATCCAGCAATTCATCGATGGTTCGCTGCGACTCACCGGCCAATCTCAGTACTCGCCTGTATGCGGATGTCGGCAACAGATGAAGATACGGAAAGTATGAAATACATTTGTTTTGAGCTATCTGCTGGTGTCCTCCGAACGGCATTTGCCAGGCCGGAAAACCGATATATATAATTCCGTCGGGTTTTAATAACGAGGCGGCAACAAGCAACAACTCTTTCTTATGATGCACATGCTCTATCACATCGTGTATGATAATAAGGTCGTAGCTTTCTCTGTCTATCAAGTCGTCCTTTGAGAAGATATCTTTATGGATAAATCTGCCCGTCGTGTTTTCTTTTGCGAAAAAATGCCGGGCTTGCGCAATTCGTTCGGCAGAAATGTCGATTCCCGTAACAGGACAACCTCTTTTGGCAAAAGGCAACAAATTTCCGCCTTCGCCACAACCAAATTCCAAAATGTTGTCAACAGACGTAACGGTTTTATAGTTATCAATAAAAGGGATGAAATATTTCTCGCTTGTGAGCGCAAGTTCCCGAAAATACTGATAACGGTCGGTATGTCTTTTGTGCATGATGTTTTTGCAAACAAAATTATAAAAATATCTCGAAATACGGTTACAACGACATCCGAAAGCGATGCTTATCGGTTGGGGGGCATTCGCACAATTTGCGAGAAATTTCTCCCTCTTACAACTCTTTTAATTTCTCGATTTTCGTCAGTTCGAACGGAGTGGCTTGATACACAAAATAGTTGAGCCAGTTAATATAGAGCAAATTGGCATGGCTACGCCACTTCACGACGGGAGGCAGATTGGGATTGTTGTCTTTGTAATAGTTTCTGGGAACTTCCACCGAATCCATTCCTTTTTTCATATCCCGGATATATTCGTTGTGGAGCGTCATCGGGGAGTATTCGGAATGTCCGGTAACATAAAACTCGCGTCCGCCTCGCGAAGCGACGATGTAAACACCGGCCTCCTCCGATTGAGAGAGGATGGTGAGTTCGGGGTGGCGGTCAATCTCTTCGGCAAACACGGTAGTATGCCTGCTATGAGGCACGAAAAACTCGTCGTCGAACCCGCGGAAAAGCGGAAAAGAGGCATCCTTGGCCGTATGTTTGAAAACACCGAACAGCTTTTTGTCGAGCGGATGTTTCGCTACGCCGTAAAATCGGTACATGGCCGCTTGCGCCGCCCAGCAGATGTAAAACGTAGAGGTTACGTGAAGGCGCGCCCAATCGAAAATTTCTGTAAGCTCGTGCCAGTAGCTTACCTCTTCAAAAGGGAGCATTTCCACCGGCGCTCCGGTAATTATC
>JBGYGP010000165.1:0-3354 GCA_041820645.1 Proteiniphilum sp.
TCCGGTCTTCTCTTAGTTCGTAATAAGCTAAATATTCGGTGCCGATATTTGTTTCGAAGAGTTTGTAATTTCCGTTGAGGCGGTTGTAAGAAGTGATTTCGTAATAGAAGGGTTGATAAGATCTGTTCACTCCGAATTGCGATAAGCGGCTTATATTCAACATTCCTCTTGCGGACAGCCCTTTGGCGATGAAAGCCAAATCTTGTTTCAGTTCCAATTGGGCCAGTATCTGTGAGCGTGACTTCTCTTTGTATCCGCGCACCATTTCGGCATAAGGATTGATTTTGGTGTTGTCGTAGTTTCCGAATAAGATATGGTTTGCATACCAGAATTCTTCGTTTGCCGGATAATAGGCGGGGAAAAGCACCGGATTGGAGTGCAGCATTAAGTTGTACATATCGGTTCCTCCGCGCAGGGGGCCTTTGTATTCTTCGAAGTTGGCGCTTAGCCGTACAGTCAGTTCGGTGGTAGCGGTTATATCGATATTGACATTGGAACGCAAATCGAAATTGTTTATTGCGATGTTGTTGTTGAAGTTGTTGCGTTTATCGACTTTCAGGATGCCGTTGTCGCGATTGAATGATCCTGCGACATAATAGCGTGCGACTCCTCCTCCTCCGCTGACATTTAGATTCATACGCTGGTTCATGGTGTAATCTTTGAACAGCATCTTTTTCCAGTCGTTTGCCGGGTAGATGAGGGGGTATCTGCCTGCTTCGGTCATTTCGATTTTTTCTTGCGAATAGAGGATGCTTCCCAAGGGGTCTCGGGTAAGAATCGCTTCGTTATGCATTTTCATGTAGGTTACGGGGTCTGCCGTTTCGATTGTTTGTGTTGGGGCCGATATTGAGTTTTCGAATCGGAACGATATTTTTGCAGGGCCTTCGACGCCCTGTTTGGTGGTTACCAGGATGACGCCGTTTGCGCCGCGGGCGCCATACAGGGCTGTTGCGGTGGCGTCTTTCAGGATAGAGAAGCTTTGAATGTCGTCGGGTCGAAGGCGTGCGAGGTCGGTCGAGGTGAGTTCGATTCCGTCGATTAATATCAGGGGGTTGGTATTTGTTCCGAAAGTTGTTATGCCGCGAACGAAGAAGTCGGCATTATCCTGTCCGGGCTCTCCGCTTCGCTGATAGGCGATTACTCCTGCCATATTCCCTGCGAGCACGGTGGTGAGGTTGCTCGATGGGGCTTTTAGGTCTTTCGGGTTTACGGTGGTGATAGACCCGATGACACTTTCTTTCTTTTGTTTCCCGAATGCTACGATGGTAACCTCGTCGAGTTCCATTTTTCGTTCGCTCATCCGGATGTCGATGACTGTTTGGTTTAGCACATCTACAATTTGGCTTTCCATTCCCAAAAAAGCGAATACCAGTTTGTCGGAAGCTTTGGCTTCGATGGAGTATGTCCCGTCGATGTCCGTTATGACTCCTTTGGTGGTGCCTACAATGGTAATTGTGACTCCGGGTATGGGCTCTCCCTGTTCATCGGTTACCTTTCCGCGAATAGTGTTTTGTTGTGGCGGGGGTTGAAGGCCGGAAACCGTTTTCCCTCCGTTCTCTTTCCGTTCTACGAATATGTAGTTGTCGGAGATGGAGTAGGAGAGTGGGGCGCTTTTTGTCATCAGCGCCAGAATTTCGTTTATGTTTCGATTGGTTGCCTGAAAGTTGAATCGGTGCGATTGATCCACATCGTGGCTTTTGTAAAAGAATACATAACTCGATTGCTTCTCTATTATTGCAACCACCTCTTTGAAGGTGGCGTTGTTGGCGTTGACGGTAATTTTTTCGTTTTGCGCATGGCTCAAAGCGAAGGCGTTACAGAGGCTTGCCAACATGAAAACGGCAATAAACTTCATAGTAAGAAATATTTCCCCGACCGGAAACCGGTGCGAGGTTTGTAAATTGTTCATATTTTCGTATGTTTTTGATAGGGTTAGATATAACTGTTTCCCGGAGGGTTGTGAGACGCGCGGAGAACAGTTGCTGACTGATCAGGAATGTTTCAGTCGGAGTCGGGTAAGCTATCGCGTTATCCGATTCCGTTTTTTCCGGCGAATTATGTTTTTCCCATATTTTTCTTTTTTTTAGGTGTTCGACATGTTGTTATTTTTTTTCGAGAATGATGGTATCGTTGCGCATGACGTATCCGAACCGGTTATCGAAATTGATGATGCGGATAATCTCTTCGATGCGTTGATCGAATGAAAATTTACCGGTATATTTTTCGCTTCGGCTTTCGCTGTCGGCGATAAGGATGGTTGTGCCGTACATTTTTTCCAGCCGTTCGGTTATCTGTTGCAGGGGTGCATCGTGGAAGGTATAGATGCCCTGTGTCCACGATACGATGTCATCGGTGTCGATTGTGTTTACGGTTATTTTTCCCGTTTCCTTGTCGAAGCAGAGTTGCTCGTCGGGGGTCATTACGATACGATTGGTTATGTTGTTCCGTTCGTCGAGTGTTTTCAGTTCTATTTTCCCGTCTATCAGCGTAGTGGCCGAGAAGTTGTCGGACGAGTAATTCATTACGTTGAACCGGGTGCCCAACACCGTTATTTTTTGATTGCCGGCGTGTACGGTAAAGGGTTTTGCGGCGTTGGAGACTACCTCGAAGAGGGCTTCTCCGTCGAGGTGAATTTCGCGTCCGTTTCGGTTGAATTTTTTCGGATATTTCAGTGCCGACGAAGCGTTGAGTTGTACCCGCGAGCCGTCGGGCAGTTCAATGCTTTGAGGCAGGCTGCGCGGCGGGTTGTGGATTTCGACCCACTCCTTCGGTTTTGTACGGTGCAGTTGCGAAAAGAGTGCCGCCCCTACGATGAGCAGTGTCGCTACGGCTGCCGCCATGCTCCACCGGCGGGCGGTGGTTTGCAGTCTGTTTTTTTGCTTATCGGCGGATGCTGCATGAGGGTTGTTTTTCAGCTTTTCGTATAGTCGGCGCCAACTCGCTTCCAGCGCCTGGTCGTCGAAAGAGAGCTGTTCTGTCCGGTAATCGTAAATCCGTTTCAGTTCGAAAAAGAGTTTTTTGTTCTCTTCCGATGCATCCAGCCAAGTGCGAAAGGTGCGCATCTCCTCTTCCGAAACTCGGTTTTCCAGTATCCGAACAATTGTTTTTTCTATATCTGTCGCCATCAGTGGATATGTATCTTCTATTATAAACGGATGTTGTGTTTTTTTAACGTCCGTTGTTATATACACGATTCAGAGAGAAAATCTACTTACGTTTTTCGCAGAAAAACAGAAAAAACGTTTTGAATTATCCCTGTCCGATAAAAATAGAACGAAAACACTCGACGAACGGAACAACATAACCAATCGTATCGTAATGACCCCCGACGAGCAACTCTGCTTCGACAAGGAA
>JBGYGP010000166.1:0-3198 GCA_041820645.1 Proteiniphilum sp.
ATTTGAGACAATGTCCACTGAAGCCGAAAGGGATTTTCCAGTATTGCTACCTAAGTCTATAGATACTTAGTTGGCAATACTGGAAAATTTACCGATTAACATTATACCTTGGTTTTAAAAACCAAACTCATCAACTATCACTTCTTTTACTTCGTCATGTTTCAGTTCTATGACATTGTGAGCGGCAAGCCCTTCCACATAAATTGCCTTGTACGGAATGGCCGGACACACATATTCGCAACCGCCGCATCCCACGCAAATATCGGGATTGGTTGTCGGAATAGTCAGCGAATTCTTGTACGGAACCATGTGAACCGCTTGTGTGGGACAATGTTCTGAACAAGCGCCGCAACTCGTTTCGTCGTAATACACGATGCAGTTTTCCCTGATAAAATTCACTTTACCCATCTGAGTATGGCGCTTTTCGTTGCGGGTAAGAATTGTTAAAGCATCGGTAGGGCAAACATCGCAGCAGATCGTACAATCATAATTGCAAAAACCGTGGTTGAAATAAAGTTTCGGTTGCATCATTCCGCTCAATCCATATTCCAGAAATGCCGGTTTTATCACATGCGAAGGGCATTTGCTCACGCACAGGTGGCACGAAATGCATTTCTCGCGAAAATGTTCGACGTTGAGCGCGCCGGGTGGGAGGATGGGCGTTCGGCGTTTCGGTGCGCAATTAGGTAATATTTTCTGTGCAAGCAAGTTTCCGGCAGCCAAACTTGTAAGCAAAGTAGCAGATAAAAATCTCCGTTTCGATTCGTTCATCCTCTTATCTTCTTTGATATAAGAAAATGCCGGAATGGTATTTTTGTTTTTTTTCTTTTTTAATACGAAAGAGGCGTATATCATCGCCTTCCGGTTGCATACTTCGATACAATTGAAACAAGCAACACAGCGGCTGTGATCTACGATTTTGTTTTTCGAATCGATACACGACGCTTTGCATTTCATCGAACATAAACCGCACATGTTACATTTTTCATCTGCAAATCGAATTTTGAAAATCGAGAATCGGCTTAGAAAACCAAGCATAGTACCCACCGGACAGATGGTATTGCAGTAGGTACGTCCATTTTTCCATGCCAAAAATCCGATGGCAATCAGTGTGATTAAGGCGACAATTATCGAAAATAGTCCCAACGAATAGATACCCACCGGATAGAAACTGTAATCGTTGAACGAGGTAAAAATAGCTTCTAACATGTTGTTACCGGCGAGATAGGCGGGGCGCAATAAATGGGTTATCAACCTGCCGTAAGCGCCGTACGGGTCAAGAAGCCCGAACAAAAAGGTAAATCCAAACACGAAAGCGACAAGCGTTGTACCCAACACGCTCCAGCGGACTACGGTTTTTGCTCTACTGTATGTATATTTTTTCTTTTTCCCGAATCTTTTGGAAATCCATGCTACAATATCCTGATAAATTCCCATCGGGCAAATAGAAGAGCAATAAACTCGCCCGAAAACAATTGTCAGCACCAGCAATGCTACAAGCACAAACACATTAAGAGCCAGTAGTGCGGGGATGAGTTGTATCTCTGTAAGTACATTGAAACTTTTGGGCAAAAGATTCGCGAAATCAAGAAAATACAGCGTGATTGAAGAGAAAAGAATTACAGATATGACAACACGAATTTTTTTTAACATAATAAATTTTCTATTGTAAATCGATAAAACTCAGCTGAGATAGTTCTCAAACAACCAACAGCTAAATCTTCACTCTTCTGATATTCAGTTTATCGAGATTCATTGTCCCGATGCCTAATTCCTGTCCTTTTGCCAAATGGCCGACTTTGTCCAACGGCATCTCTTTGACCTGATTGAAGAAACTGGCTGCCGCTGTATCGACAGCAACAATGTCTTGCGAAACGAAAAGTCCTTTCGATAGTACCACATCGGCTTCGGAGCGTCCGCGCGGGCCGCTGGTTTTCATTAAGCGGTAAGCATCTACCACATTCAGAACCGGACGTTTGGAGTATGTACATACATCGGCAATGCATTGCTGTAAATCGTTAGCGTGAAAAAAACCTCTATCCCAGACAATTCCCATGTAATTTTTCATGGAGATAGTCAATTGGGCACCGCCGTGATTTTTAAGTACCGGAACATTTATCCATTTGTCTGCATCCACTATTGCATGATGTATTTTGGTGCTTTTCAGGCTTTTCCCTTTCGGTAACGAAACCGAACGGTAATATGATTCCTGATGAGCAGGAACTATTTTTGCTCCGGCGGCTTTTGCCGCCTCTTCGATTCCGCTGTTGGCGTAGCATTTGCGCCAGTCATCGCATGTGTGATCGAAAACGGTTACTTCTTTTGCTCCGGCATCAAAGCATTGTTTGATGATTTCTTGTACAAGTTTCGGGTTGGTGTTGGCAGCCAGTTCGGGCGTCTTGTCCCAACCGATATTTGGCTTCACGCACACGCGGTCACCTTTGCTTATGAAGTTTTGCATTCCTCCTAACTCGCTTATCGCGCGGCGGAACATGATTTCGGGCTCACCTCCTAAAACGGCCACCAAATCGTATTTCGATGCGGTTTGGTTTGTTTGAAACGACTGCGTAAGCACGCTCATTGCGCCGGCATCTTTGATAGTTGTAATGGCAGCACCGGTAAGTGTTACAGTTTTTAAGAAATTTCGTCTGTCCATGATAATTTTTTTAGTTGATAATCTTGTTTTTTTAGACTGAAAGCCTTATTAAATTCAACCCAAGGCAAGTATATAGCGATATGCGTTGGGGAGGTAATCTGAAAAGACATTTAAAATCTTTTCTTAATGACAACTTAAAAAGCGTACTTTACAGAGGTAAGTAAAAATACCTTTAAATATACAACCGAATTCCTCCGAAAACAGTTGCTCCCTGCATCGGGTATCCTGCATTTATTTCGTACTTCTGTTCGAGCAGGTTTTCTCCTTTCAGAAACAGATTCAACCAGGAGGTTGCTCGAAAACTCACGCGCGCGTTCCAGAGCGTAAAATTTTCCTTTACCGGTTCGGGCCGAATAGCTTTGTAGAGATTCCCTATATATTGTACGCCGGTAGAAAAAGTCCAACGGTTTTTGGAATACGTCCCGCTTACGTATAATTTGTGTTCGGGCGCAGCAAGAATTTTATGTGTCATATCCAAAAAACTGTAATTGGTGGACAATTGCAAACCTCGATAAACCTGGTAGTTAGCGGTTATTTCGAAC
>JBGYGP010000167.1:0-2921 GCA_041820645.1 Proteiniphilum sp.
CTGAATGATGAGCCCACCATTGCCTATGCCTCTTGGGTACAGTTGTTTGCCAATTTTTACTCGCAAATCAAAAACAATCCGCAGCTGCTTGCCGAAGTGCAAAAGGTAAACATCCGGGAAGCCGATGTGGATGATGCCCTTGCACGTCTGCAAACGCTGCGGGCGCTTAAAAAGTCGCAACGCAAAGAGACCTCCGAAGCCCACGCCGCCACCGAAGCGCGCGACAAGGCCTTCGACGAACTCTGTCCGCACTACCGCGAGTTTATGGACTATGCCAAAATACTGCTGTCCGACAACCAACTGCTCGAGATGCTCGGCACCGTCGTAAAACGATAATCGGAAAATCGCGCCTACTCCCGAAAAAATATGCCGAAACGAGGATCTTGTTCTCTCTGTCCATGCATATAACGTTTCGTGTCGTTCTTTGTTAGTGTTCATTCGGGAAGAAAGGGGCTGCCTCGTTTTCGGGGCAGCCCCTTCTGTTTTTTATGACCGAACCGTTGAACAAAATCGCCTCCCAATCGTTTTGATTAATGTAAACAAAAAACCTAAAACAAAATTAATTATGGCAAAATTTGTAATCACAACCCGCAACAACGGTGAATTTCAGTTCAACCTCAAAGCCGGCAACGGACAAGTAATCCTCTCGAGCGAAGGCTACACCACAAAATCGGCCTGCCTCAACGGCGTGGAGTCGGTAAAGAAAAATGCGCAAGTCGATGCCCGATTTGAAAAATTAGTAGCCAAAAACGGCAAATTCTATTTCAACCTGAAAGCTACAAACGGGCAGGTAATCGGAAACAGCCAAATGTACGAAAGCGAAGCCTCGCGCGACAACGGCATCAAATCCGTGAAAACCAATGCCCCCATCGCCTCCGTCGAAGACGAAACCGCTCAATAACCCTCTCGGGGCGGAAGCAGATCGCCGTTGCCGCGGCACTGCCTCGCAAAAAATTGCGGCTTAAAACCTTTGTTTTAAGCCGCAATGCCGTATTCTGAAAGACTACTTCCGCAACCTGTTGAGCGAGCGCACCAAAGCCTCGTCTGCGGCAATATTCCGGATTTCGAGATAGGTAAGAATCATCGAGATAAGGGGCATGATAATACCGATACCGATTTTATCGAATACAAGAACCTATTCTGGCGTGATTCCGGAAAACAGAAAAGCCAAATAACCGTAAAAACAGAGCATCACAACCGTGTTGAAAACCGAAATGCGCATCTGCAAAACACGGTTCTTGTACAGAAAAACAGTCAATAAAGCCAATACCGTACCGATCAGCCCGATAACGAAAAGCCCCCACGTGGACGACATCAACTGGCCGGATTTGTAAAGACCCATTGCCTCAAAAGCAACCCGCTCTCCTCCGTGCAGGAAAAAAAACAACGGCGCCACCGTAGCCGCCAACATGCAGGCGGAAGCCAATAAAAGATATACCGATTGAATTCGCTGCAGCATCTCCGAAAATTAAAACAGATCTTTTTCCTTTGCGGGATTCCTATAATAAATATCCTCCTCCTTCCACTCCTGGACAGCAATAAGAGCTGGCTTGGGAAGTTTCTCGTAAAAACGGGAAATCTCTATCTGCTCATGATTCTCGAATACCTCCTCCAGATTATCGGTGTACGAAGCAAACTCTTGAAGTTTCGTATCGAGATCTTGTTTCATCTCGGCGGAGAGCTGGTTGGCTCTTTTACCGATAATCCGAACCATTTCGTACACATTGCCGACGGGTGCCGCCATGTCGATTATATCGCGGGTTTCGGTATTGGAATTTGCATTTGTCTTTTTATAGTCCATTTATATTTTGAATTTAATTTTGTTATTAACCTGCTTGACCTACGAAGGCAAAGCCTCCACTTTCTGCTGTGCTTTGCGGTAGTAACGCTCCGCCTCTTTCATGTATTTCCCCTCGGGAAACATGTTTTTGTAATTGAAATACTCATCGATAACCATCCTGTATCGTTGCGGCTGAACATTTAGGCGGCTTCTCTCCGCATATTCGAAACGGGCTCTGAGAATAGTCATCTGATAATCTTCGTTGTACTTCGAAAACGGATAACTTTTCATCGCTTCCCTTGCCGCTACTACCGCCGACTCGTAATTGTTGCCCATATAATTCCCCAGATTGAGATACAACTGCGCAGAAAGCAACTCTTTGTATGCCAGCTTTTCCTGAAGCTCGAACATGTAGTTTTTCGCCATCTCGGCACGTTCGCTTTGCGGATATTCCTCCATATACCGCTGAAACTCCGCAATGGCTTTATAGGTTTTGCTTTGGTCCAACTTCGGATCGGGAGAATCCAGATACATTCCGTAAGCAGCATAAAACAGCGCAGACTCGGCGTACTCCCCCTTCGGAAACGTGTTGTAATAAGTAGTAAACATTTCGGTGACAGACACATAGTCTTTCACGTTGTAATAGCTTTGAGCCAAAAGGTATAGCGACTCTTCGGCCCTATCGGTGCCTTTGAAAAAAGGCACCAACTCTTCGAGAAGGGTAATGGTGCGTTGGTATTTCTTTTCCTCGAAATATTTTTTGGCATAGGTATATTTCAAGTCCTGATCGGTGCTTTTGAGTATCTTGTTATATTCTCCGCAAGAGCCGAGCAACACAACCGAAAACAGAAAATAAATGAATTTTACTCTCATCTGGCTATTCAAAAAAACGATTTTGGATGCAAATTTACTGAAACTTTCTCAGTTTTGTCTCATCGACATTCAATTTTATTCTATTTTAGGATTTTGATGCGATAAATTGCAGCAAACTTTCGAGGTACTTCCTGTCGTTTGCCAGTTTAGGCACCTTGTTTTGCCCGCCCGCTTTCTCTCTCGATTTCATCCACGCATAGAATATGCCCGGCTCCACAACTTCGACAAACGGTTTGCCGAGCGAGAGATCGTAAGAACGTTTGGCGTC
>JBGYGP010000168.1:0-5238 GCA_041820645.1 Proteiniphilum sp.
CGCAACACTCCCATTCATCGATCCAAAGATTTGGTGAATTGGGAATCTGTTGGGACGGCATTCACTAAGCAAACAAGGCCTACCTTCGAACCCAAGGGAGGTTTGTGGGCTCCTGATATTAATTATATCAACGGCCAATACGTGCTGTATTATTCCATGTCGGTTTGGGGCGGCGAGTGGACGTGCGGTATAGGCGTGGCCACTGCCGGCAAACCCGAAGGCCCGTTTACCGACTGCGGAAAACTATTTCGCAGCGACGAAATAGGTGTGCAGAACTCCATCGATCCGTTTTACATCGAAGAAGAGGGACGGAAATATCTCTTCTGGGGCAGTTTTCGAGGCATTTACGCCATTGAACTCTCCGACGACGGTTTATCGATAAAAACCGGCGCCGGAAAACAACAAATTGCCGGAACCGCCTACGAGGGCGTATATATCTACCGGCGCGGCGGATATTATTATATGTTCGCTTCCATCGGTTCGTGCTGCGAAGGGCTAAAGAGTACATACGCAACGGTGGTCGGGCGTTCAGGGAGTCTTTTCGGGCCCTATCTCGACAAACAGGGGGGCTCGATGATGGAAAACCGTCACGAAATCCTTATCCGGAAAAGTGCCGGATTTGTGGGGACGGGACACAATTCCGAAATTATGCAGGACAACGCGGGACAAGAGTGGATTTTTTACCACGGCGTTTCGGCGGATAATCCCGACAAAGGGCGCCTGCTACTTATGGACAAGATATTGTGGGAAAACGGATGGCCGACAGTGAAAGGAGAAAGCCCTTCGTCGGAATCGAACAAACCGCTATTTTAAAATATAAAACTCAATGAACATCAAAAAAATTACTTTATCCGCTGCCGTTTTTTGTGCAGCCATATTGCTGCCGGCGCAAAACAACCTTCGGTTTTCGGCTTCGGTTTCGTTGAAGCAACCTGGAAATCCGGCGGTCTCTTATCCGCTGAAAGAGTCGGACGGGAGGTTGGTTGCGGAGCAGGAAATACCGCTGACAATACATCGGATACAAAACGGCGATAACCTGATTGTTACCATTACGGCAACAGAAGAGGTTTATTTCAATTTCAAACAGAAACTCTATTCGGAATTTAATCACGATGATTGCCTGTTTTATATGCCCGGCTTTTGGTATCGACGCAATATGCGTTCGCCCCGGGAAGCGCCATCGTTTCACACTTCGGATAGCTGGACGGTGCGCGAAGATCGTTTGAGTGCGCCGATGACTGCTGTTTTCAACGAAAAAAACAGACGCTTTGTTTCCGTGTTGAGGATAGACGATTTCAAACACGAGGCGCTCACAACACATACGGAGGGCGAAGTCGTTTTGTCGGGGCAAACGTCTGTCGGGTATACCGGATTTGAAAACGCGGAGGGGCGGACGGCGCTCTCGTTTGGATTTCCCTATCGGGAAACGCCGAAAACCTACATCCGCAAGCTTACGCTGGCGTCTCCCGTAGAAGCATTTCAATATTTAAAACAGGGAGAATCCGTGCAGTTGCAATGGAATGTGAAATGGGGCGATGCGGCCGATTTTTCCGATTTCGTTCGTCGGATGTGGGAGTACGCCTACGATGCGTATCGTCCGCAACCGGTAGAGACCGGGTTTTCGGACGATTTTGTGAAGTCGGTCATCGCCGATTATTTTACGGATAGTTATGTGGATGCTTATCCGCTGAAATACAATGCAGGAGAGCATCTTAGCACGGCTACCTGCGACCGGAACGGACGCGCCGAAATCGGTTTTGTGGGGCGTGTGCTGCTCAACGCTTTCAACGCACTGGAATACGGACATGAGAAGCGCCGTTCGGACTTAACGGAGAACAGTTACGCCATCTTCGCCAGTTATCTCGAACACGGATTCACGCAGAACGGATTTATGCGCGAGTTTGTGAACTTCGACGCGGGCAACGAAACCGACGTATTCAGCATCCGCCGGCAATCGGAAGGCATTTATGCGATGCTGCATTTTTTGCAGTATGAAAAGGAAAACGGAAGGAGACATGCCGCTTGGGAAGCAAAATTGAAGAATGTATTGAATAAATTCTTACTTTTGCAGAACGAAGACGGAAGTTTTCCCAGAAAATTCCGCGACAATACCGACATTGCGGATGCCGGCGGCGGAAGCACGCCTTCGGCAACGTTGCCGTTGGTAATGGCTTACAAATATTTCGACGACAGAAAGTATCTGGATGCAGCCAAAAGAACGGCCGGCTATCTGGAACGCGAAATCATCTCGAAAGCCGATTATTTTTCGTCCACCCTCGATGCCAACTGCGAAGACAAGGAAGCGTCGCTCTACGCGGCCGTCGCCACATACTATTTAGCTTTGATTACCAAAGGGAAAGAGCAGCAAAAGTATGCTGATCTTACGCGCAAGGCGGCCTATTTCGCCCTCTCGTGGTATTACGTGTGGGACGTGCCGTTTGCACGCGGGCAGATGCTGGGCGACATCGGGCTGAAGACGCGGGGCTGGGGCAATGTGTCGGTAGAGAATAACCATATCGATGTGTTTATTTTCGAGTTCGGTTCTGCGCTGGAATGGTTGGGAAAACGCTACGGCGAGCCGCGTTTCGGCCGTTTTTTGCAGGTGATATCGTCGTCTATGCGTCAGCTTTTGCCGTTTGACGGACATTTGTGCGGTATCGCAAAACCGGGCTATTATCCCGAAGTGGTGCAGCATACGAATTGGGATTATGGCAGTAACGGAAAAGGATTTTACAATACTATATTTGCTCCGGGATGGACGGTTGCCTCGCTGTGGGAATTGCTTTCGCCCGGTCGTGCCGAACGTTTTCTGTTGAAATAGAATAATCAATATAAAAAAAAGAAAAAGGAAATGAAAGTCAGTAAATTTATCTGTTTGTCGGTTGTTGTCGCCATCGTGGGATGCACCGACGGTAGGAAACAAAATCCGGAAGAGGCGACAACCCTTTCGGGATTGAAAAGAAGCCATTTTCAATCGGTGGTGGACGGCGATTCCACTGATTTGTTCGTATTGAAAAATGCCAACGGAATGGAAGTTGCGATAACGAATTACGGCGGACGCATTGTTTCGGTTATGACGCCCGACAAAAACGGTGTGATGCGCGACGTTGTGCTCGGTTTCGATTCCATTGGGGGATATACGGCTGTGGATAACAACCTCGGGGCAACTATCGGCCGCTACGGAAACCGCATCGCTCACGGAAAAATCAGAGTTGACGGAGTGGAATATCAGCTCCCGCAGAACAATTACGGGCATTGCCTGCACGGTGGCCCCGAAGGATTTGACAAAAAGGTCTTCAAAGCCGCGCAGCCTGACAGCCAATCGGTTGTGCTGACCTATCTTTCGAAAGACGGCGAAGCCGGATTCCCCGGCAACCTGAATGTTAAGGTTACGATGAGCCTAACAAACGATAACGCCATCGATATCCGGTACGAAGCGGATACCGACAAGGAAACCGTCGTGAATCTGACTAACCACTCTTACTTCAACCTCAGCGGAGACCCCGGCAACACGATTTTGGATCATCTCCTAACGGTTTATGCCGATGAATACACTCCGGTGGACGATACGTTTATGACCACCGGAAAAATAGACAAGGTGGAAGGTACGCCCATGGATTTCAGGACTCCCGCGCTCATCGGGCAGCGTATTGAAGATACCGCTTTCGTGCAATTGAAATACGGTAAGGGATATGACCACAACTGGGTGCTCAACGCCAGAGGAGACATTTCGCAGGTTGCGGCAACGGTTTATTCCCCCGAAACGGGTATTCTTTTAGACGTTTATACATCCGAACCGGGTTTGCAGGTGTATGCGGGCAATTTCTTAGACGGAACCATGGCCGGTAAAAAAGGAATTGCATACAACCGACGCACGGCCGTTTGCCTCGAATCACAAAAATATCCCGATTCTCCCAACAAACCCGATTGGCCCTCTCCTTACCTCAAACCGGGCGAAAAATACACAAGCCGTTGTATTTACAAATTCTCGGTCAGATAAACAAAAAACAGAGAGGGTGAAAAGCCCTCTCTGTACTTTCAATCAATAGACATTATATTGGATAAAATTCTATATGTTTCAAATTCAGAGATATTGTAATTCTAAAATTATGTAGTCCGCAAGCAATAAGCATGACCAAATCGTCAAAGCCAAACTTGCGGCATCGAAAGCGCTCTTTTACAATGTCTTTGGGTTTCTTTGTTGGCATTTTTACCGTCACATCTTTCGGATTATGTCCCAAAAAACCAGCATCTTGTCATAAAGTGATGCCCTTGGATAATGTCAAGGGTTGCTCATCTTGTATCTTTTTGTCATGCACATGTCCATCACAAGTCTTTGACAACCAAACAATGCGCGCTTGTTTGGCGTACAAAGCAGGTTATTCTTCACGTTATGAGTTTTTTTTACCGCTATAACAGAATTTTTGCCAACCGTCCGAAAGCAAATAAAACATTTTGAAAGCATAAAGGAGTTGGAACAGTATATTAAAAAGTTGAAAAATAAATAGAAAAGATAGAGCAGGGCGAAGATAAGCGAGGCAAGTTTTACAGGTGAATTACAAAGAGGAGGAATAAGAAAAATAGATATGGAACAACTACTGAATGACATAAAAAGAATAGTACTCGGCTTCAAGCACTTATTGTAAGCCGGCAAGGTTATTATGGCAGACAAAACCCGAAATCATTTTGACATAGCTGTAAAATTATTGGAAGATGACAGCTATCAAGTGAGAATGCTGGCGACATTCCTTCTGGGGCAACTTTCAACTGAGAATAGCCAAGCCTTGAAAATACTTGAAACCGTTGTGGCAAAGGACGGTAATTGGCGCGTGCAGGAGATGTTGGCTAAGGCGTTTGACCATTATTGCGAAAAAGTCGGTTATGAAAAAAGTTTGCCCAAAATCCGAGAATGGCTTGCGAATCCAAATCCAAACGTAAAAAGAGCTGTCATAGAAGGTCTTCGCATTTGGACAAGCAGACCTTATTTTCGCGATAATCCGACCATAGCCATTCAATTTATCAGCGAGCACAAGTCTGATGACAGCGAGTATCTGCGGAAATCGGTGGGCAATGCGCTTCGGGATATTGGGAAAAAGCATAAAGACTACATTATCAATGAAATTTCGCAATGGGATTTTACCGCTAAAAAAATCGCATTCACATATAAACTGGCGAAAGGGAAATGAAATGGTTGTAATGACGTAGAAGAAGGCGAAGAGGAGCGAGGTAAATTTTATA
>JBGYGP010000169.1:0-3919 GCA_041820645.1 Proteiniphilum sp.
AAATGGCTGCTCAATCAATTGATTATCGGCAGAAGCGAAAAGAGATGGCTGACGTTTTAGTTCCTGCATCTGCTGTCTTGCCTGTAATTTGAGCCGAACGATTTTGTACCGCTCAGTGGCACAACCTATCGTTTTAACTACTTTATACCTGTCTCTGACCCTGCTAATTATCTGGATGCTAACGCTCCCGGAGCGTTTTCCCTTTTCTCGGATGAGCATACTGAAAATTTCGGAACACCAGAAAATAGCAAATTATTTTCACATCTCACCGATTGGCATAGAAGTAATTTGGGTGTCCCGAAAAAGCGCGGAAGACAGGAAGCATTCCTTTTTTTTAGACGCCGGTTTCGGCCGGCGAAGGCCTCTTCGGAAAACTTTTTTCAAATATCTCCCTCGACAATCGGACATAATCGTATCTTTGCACCAAAAATCGAACAAATGGACAAAGTATCGGATACAACCTATTCGCCCTATCGCAGTTTTACCCGCAAAGAATGGGCTGCGCTCGAAGAGCATCCTCAATTTCCCATCTCGGAAATCGATTTAACGCAACTTCAAGCGCTCAACGAGCCCCTCACGGAAAAAGAGGTGGAGGAAATCTACATTCCCCTTGTCAGGTTGTTGCAGATTCACCTGACCCATTTCAGGAACCTGCACAACGAACGCGAAGAATTCTTCAAAAATCGATTCTACAAAATACCCTACATCATCGGGATTGCAGGCAGCGTAGCAGTGGGAAAAAGCACCACGGCAAGGGTCTTGCAGAAACTCCTGTCGATGCTCCCCGAAAAACCGGCTGTAGAATTGCTGACCACCGACGGCTTTCTTTACTCCAACGCAGAACTCGAACGAAGAGGAATTCTCAACAAGAAAGGGTTTCCCGAAAGCTACGACGCGAAAAAGTTGCTGGCGTTTCTGGCCGGCGTGAAATCGGGCCGGCAGAAACTCGAAACACCTCTTTATTCACACCTCTATTACGATGTAATCCCCGACGAAACGCACAAGTTCAACAAGCCGGACATTCTTATCGTTGAAGGAATCAACGTGTTGCAGGTAAGCACGAACGAAAAATCCAAACGGCAGATCTTCGTGTCCGACTTTTTTGACTTTTCGATTTATGTCGATGCTTCGGAAAAAGACCTGCGCACATGGTTTATCGAACGATTCAAGAAATTGCAGAAAACGGCTTTTACTGATCCCGAATCGTTTTTTCACCAATATGTTTCGTTGAGCGAAGAGGAATCGCTCAAATTCGCCAACGAAGTGTGGGACGAAATCAACCGGCCGAATCTGGAACAAAACATCCTTCCTACCCGGTTTCGCTCCCACCTGATTTTGGAAAAAGGCGAAGGACACTTTGTGAGAGGCGTGCGTATCCGGAAAATATAGAAGCGTCAGCCTCATCCGCGTTTTGAGATATTTTTTCAACCCTCGATTATTTCGTCGGGAGCTCCCGCAATATTGCCCCTTTTTGTGTCGAATTTATAAAATTACCCGCATAAATTGTAAAAAATATTTTGTAATTCTGTTTTTTTTCTTTTACTTTGCAACCGCTAACGAAAATTAAGCAACAAGGTATGTATAACAACATCGGTATTCTCGTCATTTCTATTCTACTTCTGGGCAACTTCGGAGGGTGAGATCGGAATATCGGTAATCGAAAATAAACAAACAGCAAAAAAATTAAGATAGCCTTTCTCACTTGTGGTGGGAAAGGCTTTTTTCTTACAAACAACGAAGAATAATATTTAGGTTATGGAAAAAATCTATGTTTTCGACACCACCCTGCGCGACGGCGAACAGGTGCCCGGATGCCAACTGTACACCATCGAGAAGATACAGGTGGCCAAAGCGCTCGAACTGTTGGGCGTGGATATCATCGAAGCGGGATTTCCCGTATCGAGCCCCGGCGATTTCAACTCGGTGGTGGAAATTTCAAAAGCCGTTACATGGCCGGTAATCTGTGCGCTCACCCGCGCTGTGGAAAAAGACATTGAGGTGGCGGCCGAATCGCACAGATACGCCAAACGCAAACGCATCCACACCGGCATTGGCACGTCCGACTCGCACATCAAACACAAATTCAATTCCAACCGCGAGGAGATCGTCGAACGCGCGGTGAAAGCGGTGAAATTCGCCCGACGGTTTGTGGACGACGTGGAGTTTTATGCCGAAGACGCTGGCCGTACCGATAACGAATACCTCGCCCGTGTGGTACAAGCCGTAGTAAACGCCGGAGCAACCGTTATCAACATCCCCGACACCACGGGCTACTGCTTCCCCCACCAGTACGGCGCCAAAATAAAATACCTCGTCGAGCACGTCGATCTGAAAAATGCCATCCTCTCCACACACTGCCATCAGGATTTGGGCATGGCTACCGCCAATACTCTCGCAGGAGTGCTCAACGGCGCACGGCAGGTAGAGGTTACCGTAAACGGAATCGGCGAACGTGCCGGAAACACCTCCCTCGAAGAGGTCGTCATGGCTCTCAGAAGCCACAAAGAACTGGGATTCGAAACCAACATCAACACCACGAAAATCTATTCGGCCAGTCGATTGGTTTCTACATTGATGAACATGCCCGTGCAACCCAACAAAGCCATCGTGGGCAGAAACGCCTTCGCACACTCGTCGGGAATCCATCAGGATGGCGTACTCAAAAACACCGACACCTACGAAATCATCGACCCAAAAGAGGTGGGAATCGACGAAAACGCCATCGTACTTACCGCCCGGAGCGGACGAGCCGCCCTCAAAAACCGGCTGAACGTGTTGGGAGTGGAGCTCGACAACGGCAAACTCGACGAAGTATATCAAAAATTCCTCGCACTGGCCGACCGGAAAAAAGACATCAAAGACGACGACATCCTCGCACTGGCCGGCAAAGAATCGAAGATGAGCCGCATCGCCATAGACTACCTCCAGATTACCTGCGGCATAGGGCTGCGCCATGTGGCAAGCATCGGACTCAACATCGCCGGCGAACATTTCGAAGCCACCGCAACGGGTAACGGACCGGTGGACGCCGCCATCAAAGCAGTAAAAAAAATTATCAATCGCGAAACGGTCATTCAGGAATTCCTCATACAAGCCATCAACCGAGGAAGCGACGACGTGGGAAAGGTACATATGCAGGTAGAACACAACGGCATGCTATACTACGGATTCTCCGCCAACACCGATATCGTTTCGGCATCCGTAGAAGCATTCGTGGATGCCATAAACAAATTTGTAGAATAAGCGTTCAACACTCCCCGACAACAAAACGGCAGCCTGCCGCCGACACACGCAGGGGGAATCGGCAAACGTCATCATCAGAACAAATAAATATGAAGAATAATTCGACTACGACAACTCAACAAACATCCTCTCCTGCAGCAAAACAGCGGGGAACAACCCTCTTCGATAAAATCTGGGACGCCCACGTGGTAACAACCGTAACAGACGGGCCCACACAGCTCTATATCGACCGCCACCTGTGCCACGAGGTAACCAGTCCGCAAGCTTTTGCCGGACTTCGTTCGCGCGGACTGAAAGTATTCCGTCCCGAACAGACGACCCTCACAGCCGACCACAACATCCCCACCCTCGGACAGGAACAACCCATCCGCGACGAAGTGTCGCGCTTTCAGGTGGATACGCTCGCCCAAAACGCCCGTGAGTTCAACCTCACCTATTACGGACTGAACAACCCCAAAAACGGCATCGTGCACGTAGTAGGCCCCGAAAACGGCTACACGCAACCCGGTATGACCATCGTATGCGGCGACAGCCACACCTCTACCCACGGCGCTTTCGGAGCCATTGCTTTCGGCATCGGCACCAGCGAGGTGGAAATGGTGCTCGCCTCGCAATGTATTCTGCAATCGCGCCCCAAAACCATGCGCGTAAATTTCGAGGGCAAACTGGGCAAAAA
>JBGYGP010000170.1:0-4038 GCA_041820645.1 Proteiniphilum sp.
ATTCCTTTGAGAATCTCCTTGTCTTCAACTATCGCATGTAGGTTTTTTATTCGTAGCATATCGTAAATCATCATTTCCGAAAACCGGTAAAGAACGCGGTTATCCTCTTTTTTACACCTGCCCGGTTTGCCGCAAAATGACGCCCCCTTAAAACAAATCGGCAGCAATTTTGTTATTAAGTCGAAAATGAAATAAATCCGAACAAAAAATTGCTAAACGGAATCTTTGCGGCCTGCACGCAAGGCGTCCGATGATTTACGATATGCTACGAATAAAAAACCTACATGCGATAGTTGAAGACAAGGAGATTCTCAAAGGAATCAATCTGGAAGTCGATAAAGGAGAAATCCATGCCATCATGGGGCCCAACGGATCGGGGAAAAGCACTTTGTCGGCGGTGCTTACCGGAAATCCCAAGTTTGAAGTAACAAGGGGAAGCGTGCTTTTCGAGGGGAAAGAGCTTTTGGATATGGAGCCCGAAGACAGGGCGCGCGAAGGCATCTTCCTCAGTTTCCAATATCCGGTGGAAATTCCCGGCGTGAGCATGGTGAATTTTATGCGCGCCGCCATCAACGAGCAGCGCAAATACAGAGGCGAGCAGCCTATTGCCGCGACCGATTTCCTGAAAATGATGCGGGAAAAGCAGGAGCTTTTGGGATTGAACAGCCAGTTGGTAAGCCGTTCGGTAAACGAAGGATTTTCGGGCGGGGAGAAGAAACGGAACGAAATCTTCCAGATGGCGATGCTGAATCCCAAACTTTCGATTCTGGACGAAACGGATTCCGGCCTTGATATCGACGCCCTGCGAGTTGTCGCCGAAGGAGTAAACACCTTGCACTCCCCCGAAAAAGCAACCGTTGTAATCACCCACTACCAGAGGCTTTTGGATTACATCAGACCCGATTTTGTGCACGTACTCTACAGCGGGAAAATCATCAAATCGGGCGGCGCCGACCTGGCGGTCGAACTCGAAAACAGAGGATACGACTGGCTGATCAATCCCTAAAACGACAATCCGAGATGATAGAACAACAATATATCGACCTGTTCGTCGATTACCGGAAAGAGCTCGATGCAAACTCCGTTCCGGGAATCAACCGGCACCGGGATGCGGCTTTCGCCGCTTTCAAAGCGTTGGGATTTCCGACCCCGAAGCTCGAAGACTACAAGCATACCGATGTTGCGCGCGCTTTTGACGCCGAGCTGGGGCTCAACCTAAAGAACCTCGCGATTCCGGTAAACCCTTACGAAGCATTCAAATGCGATGTGCCCAACCTCTCGACGAGCCTCTATTTCCTGATCAACGACAGATATTACCACAAGGCGGAGCAGAAGGAGTCGTTGCCGCAAGGCGTTTTCGCGGGGAGCCTGCAGACATTTTCGGAAACGCATCCCGAACTGTTTGAAAAATATTATGCCAAAATCGCCGACTGTTCCGATAACGGCATCGCGGCTTACAACACGATGTTTGCGCAAGACGGTTTTGCTCTCTATGTTCCGGAAAACACCACCGTGGAAAAGCCGTTGCAAATCATCAACATCTTGCGGAGCGATGTGGATTTGAATGTGAACAGGAGGGTATTGATTATCGCCGAAAAGAATGCGCACGTAAAACTGCTGGCCTGCGACCATACGGTGGACGATGTTCACTTTGCGGTAACTCAGGTTACGGAGATTTTTGCCGGCGAAGGCGCGTCGGTGGATGTGTACGAATTGGAAGAGAATTCGGTAAAAGCCAAACGGTTCAACAACCTCTTTTCGGAGCTGCACGAAAAGTCGGGCGTCGTCGTTGCGGGAATAACGCTGCACAACGGTTTCACGCGCAACAACTACCGGTTCAGGATGCTGGGAGAGCATGCCGAAGCGCGCGTCGGCGGATTGGCCATCTGCGATAAGGAGCAGCATGTCGATAATTTCGCTTTTCTCGACCATGCCGTTCCACACTGCGTCAGCAACGAATTGTTCAAATATACTCTTCAGGAAAAGGCTGTGGGGGTTTTCTGCGGGAAGATTCTGGTTGAAAAAGACGCGCAAAAGACACAAGCGTACCAGAACAACAAAAACCTTTGCACATCCGGGCAAGCGAGAATGTTTGCCAAACCCCAGCTCGAAATTTATGCCGACGACGTGAAGTGTTCGCACGGCCTTACAACCGGACAACTCGATGAGCAGGCGCTCTTCTATATGCGGCAGCGCGGCATCCCGAAAGAGGAAGCCCGCATGTTGCTGATGGTGGCCTTTACGCAGGATGTGGTGGATCTGGTACGCATAGACTCGCTGAAAGAGAGGCTCACTTACCTTATCGACAAGCGCTTCAGAGGAGAGCTCCTCCGGTGCGGAAACTGCAATGTCTGCAAATGACACAATCCCCGTTGGAGCTATGAAACCGGATATCCGTAAGATTCGACAAGACTTTCCGATACTCGCGCGCGAGGTTTACGGCAAACCGCTCGTCTATCTGGACAACGCGGCTACTACGCAAAAACCCCGATGCGTTGTGGAAAAAATCGAAGAGATGTATTATCGCCTCAATGCCAATGTGCATCGGGGAGTGCACTATCTGAGCCAGCAGGCTACCGAGGTGCACGAAAACGCCCGCAAAACGGTGCAGCGCTTCATCAACGCGCAGTCGCCGTCGGAGATTGTTTTTACGCGCGGCACCACCGAGTCGGTCAATCTGGTGGCATCTTCGTTTTGCCGCCGGTTCTGCAAAGAGGGCGACGAGGTTTTGATTTCGGCGATGGAACACCATTCCAACATCGTCCCCTGGCAGATGCAAGGCGATATTTCGGGGATAAAACTGAAAGTAATCCCCGTCGATGAACGGGGACAATTGCTGTCGGACAGATTGGACGAACTGATTACGGAGCGCACCCGGTTGCTTTCCGTAACCCATATCTCCAATGTGCTGGGAAGTGTCAACCCCATCAAAAAAATCATCGAGACGGCTCATCGGAAAAATGTTCCGGTACTGATCGACGCAGCGCAATCGGTACAACACGTCGCAGTGGATGTGCAAGACCTGGATTGCGACTTTCTGGCTTTCTCTTCGCACAAAATTTACGGGCCTACCGGCGTGGGGGTTCTCTACGGCAAGGAGAAATGGCTCGAAGCCATGCCCCCTTGTCAGGGCGGCGGAGAGATGATTTCGTCGGTATCGTTTGAGAAAACGGTTTACAACGAACTCCCTTTCAAGTTCGAGGCCGGAACCCCCGACTTCGTAGGCTCGGCAGCGCTTGCAACCGCTTTGGATTACGTTGCCCGGCTTGGCCTCGAAACCATCGCTCAATACGAAGACCAACTGCTGCAATACGCTATCGCGCAGCTGAAAAGCGTGGAGGGCATCCGGTTCATCGGAACGGCTCCTCACAAAAGCAGCGTCATATCGTTTCTCGTGAAAGAGATCCACCCTTACGATGTGGGCACGCTGCTCGACAAAATGGGGATAGCCGTGCGCACGGGGCATCATTGCGCAGAACCCCTCATGCACCTCCTCGATATACCCGGAACGGTGCGCGCTTCGCTCGCCTTTTACAACACCCACGAAGAAATAGACGCCCTCGTTGCCGCCCTGCACAGAATCGTAAAGATGTTTTGACGGAGCCGATGCCGCAAACACCCTTCGCCCGAAGGGGATGAAGACCTTTTTTATCGGGTTTGATTCTTGAACCGGAAACGGAACGAAAAATAAATCTTACACAAAAAAACATTCCGCACGCCGCTCCGCAACCGGAGCTTGCGCCGAGCCCACACCCCCTTCTCTTCCAACCGGAGCCGCCCCATGGCTCCCGACGGCTTGCCGGTAGTTCGGGAAGCCGGTATCCGTACGGCAGGCATCTCCCTTGCGGAGAAAACATTTTCTCGCAGAAACGAACTCTCATTTCATGCCGGATATTCCGGCCCCGCGATGCACCCCTCCCTTTTCGGCAAAGAATATCCGGCGTCCCGGTCGGGACACTCTCCGTCCAACTTTGGACACTCTCCGTCCAACTTTGGACATTCTCCGTCCAACTTTGGACATTCTTCGTCCAACTTTGG
>JBGYGP010000171.1:0-10959 GCA_041820645.1 Proteiniphilum sp.
CGACCATCTGGATATTTACGGAACACCCGGGGCATATCGCGAGAGTTTCGAGTATTTTACCTCGCTTATCCGCGAAAACGGAACCCTTCTTCTCAAGACTGACACCCCGATTACTCCCCGCACGCGCAAATCGGTACGGGTTTACAGTTACTCTGCGGATAAGGGTGATTTCCATGCCGAAAACATACGTATCGGCGGAGGTGAAATTGTGTTCGATTTTGTTTCTCCAACCGGAGCAATTGAGGATGTTTCTTTGGGCGTGCCTGTAAAAATAAATATCGAGAATGCAGTTGCAGCGATGGCTGTTGCGCAGCTCTGTGGAGTGCGCCCGGAGGAGCTGAAAGCCGCGATACAATCGTTTGGAGGTGCCAAGCGCAGGTTCGATTTTTGGTTGAAAACGCCGCAGATTGTTTTTATCGACGATTATGCCCACCATCCACAGGAGTTAGCGGCATCCCTCGAATCCATCAAAGCCTTGTATCCTGAAAAGAAAGTTACCGTAATTTTTCAACCGCATCTCTATTCACGGACGCGCGATTTCGCAGATGAGTTTGCTCAATCGCTTTCGATGCTCGACGATGTGATTTTGCTCGATATCTATCCTGCACGCGAAGAGCCTATTACGGGGGTAACTTCACAGATTATTTTCGATAAAATCACATCGAAAGAGAAAGTTTTGTTGAAAAAAGAGAAACTTCTGGATTTCCTGAAAACAAAAGATCTGGAAGTTTTGGCTGCGATGGGTGCAGGCGATATCGACCGATTGCTGCCCGAAATAAAACAACAATTGGAAGAAAAATATCTGAAATAATTATTGAATTGTTATTCAGTTAAAAAATAGAGAAAATTTAAATTGCTTGTTTGGATAATTCGTATATTTGCATCAATGAAAAAGTTTTTGCTCATCCTCTTCTCTTTGCTGGTTGTCGGATACCTGATTTTTTCGTTCTTCTATTTTGGAAACTCTTCCGGAAATCTGGTGTGCAATAGATTTGAGGTTGTCGTAAAAGATAGCCAGCAAGTGCGCTTTGTTCAGTCGCAGGATATTGAAAATCTGGTAAAACGTTTCAAACTGTATCCTGTCGGTAAAAAAATAAAGGACATCAATACATTGGCTATCAAAGACTCCATTCTTGCCAATAACCGGTTGGTAGAATCGGCAGAAGTTTATACGGCTCACAACGGCGATGTTATTGCGAATATTTACCAACGCAAGCCTGTTTTGAGAATTATTTCGGAGAACAAAGGAAGTTATTATATCGACAGCAATCGTGAGAAAATGCCTATTTCCGGCAATTTTACCGTTTATGTGCCGCTTGCTACGGGAGTTGTCGATGAAGAATTTGCCAGAACCCGGCTGTACGATTTTGCCGAATTTCTCAACGAAAATCCCAAGTGGGACGCTTGGTTCGAGCAAATTGTAGTGAAACCCGGTAATGAGATTGAACTTGTTCCCCGAATGGGCGATTTTCGGATTATTCTCGGCCAATTGGACAATTACCCTGAGAAATTGGATAAATTTTTGCTTTTTGCAGAAGAAGGACTCAATAAGATCGGTTGGAACCGGTATTCCACCATCAATCTCAAATACGACAAACAGGTGGTTTGCACCAAAAAGTAATTTTTATGTTATGCGGTATTGTTTGTTTTTTTGATGCGGGTCGTGCGTAAGTCGCGGATTATCGTTTTTTTGTGTGCAAGAGAACTGTAAATCGTATCTAAACAATAAACGGTAAAATTGTGTTATAAGAGCAAATACAGAAAAAATAGATATGTTACAATCATCAGGTTTTATTGCTGCCATCGACTTCGGAACCTCCCAAATCAGGGGAATTATCGGAAGACGTAACGAAAACAATGTTGTTTCGGTTTTGGCTTGCGAATCTTTGCCTTCGGGCGGTTGTATCCGGCGCGGCACCATCTACAATATCGAGGAATCTGCCGGAAAAGTCAGAAAACTGATTAATCTGCTCGAGAACAGCATCGGTAAAAAAATCGGCAAGGTTTATGTCGCGTTGAATGGACAGTCGATTCATACCGAAGAAATTTACGAACGGAAACAGCTGTCTTCGTCGGGAATTGTTACTGAAGAGACGATTCGCCAGCTACGCGAGACCGCCAAAAGCTATAAACCCGATTTTCAAAGCAAGTATGTTATTGCCGATGTGGAGTATTTTCTCGACGAGAAATCGGAACAGAATCCTGTCGGAGTTACATGTTCCGTTATCGAAGCCGCTTTTCAAATGGTGGTCGGACGTCCTAATCTGGCCGCAAACATCGAGAAGGTAATCAAAGACAAAGCTCATGTTGAGATAGCCGAATTCATTGCCGGCCCAATTGCCGCTGCCGAAATAGCCTTGACAAAAGAAGAAAAGGAGTTGGGCTGCGCTTTTATCGATTTTGGAGCCGGTACTACCACCGTCTCGGTTTATAAGAACGGCATCCTACGAAGAATGGTTGTAATTCCTTTCGGTGGAAAAAATATTACAAAAGATATTGCCGAGCTCAATTTTGTAGAGACCGATGCCGAGCAGTTCAAAATAAAATTCGGAAAAGCCAAGACGGGGAACGAAAACAGCAGTATGTTTTCTTCTCCTTTTTCATCGCCTTTCGTAGCCAAACCCGAAATTGATTTGGAAGAGCTTAATAAGGTGATTCTCCTGCGATTGGATGAAATTGTTGCCAACGCGAAAGAACAAATAAAACAATCGGGATACGCCGAGCAGCTCGGCGCCGGATTGATTATCACCGGAGGCGCTTCGCAACTCAGAAACATGGAAGTTTATCTGCAAAGCAAATTCGATATGCCTGTGCGGAAAGCTTCTGCCCGAAAAAACATGGTAAACAATTTTCCCGAATTATCAAACGATCCGGCAATGACTTTGTTGCTTGGGCTTCTGTTGCAAGGCTCCGACGATTGCGCGTTTTCCGCCAAGCCCGTTGACGAAGAGATGGAAGATACGGAATCGAAAGCGGCGAACAGATCGGGCAGTAACTTCAAAACACTGCGAGACCAGGTTAGTAAACGACGCAAGCGTGAAAAAGACCCTTCTTCCTCCGGAAAAAATCCGTTGGATTTCTTTGGTAAGATATTTGGCGCTGACGATGATGAGGCATTGTAAAAAACAATCCACAATATGGAAAACGATATATTAGATTTTCAGATAGAAAATCGCACCGAGGCAATCATCAAGGTTATCGGTGTGGGCGGCGGAGGAGGAAACGCTGTCAATCACATGTTTAAAGAGGGAATTCACGATGTTTCCTTCGCTCTCTGTAATACAGACAATCAGGCGCTTATCGGTTCTCCCGTTCCGGTAAAAGTGCAGCTTGGAGAACGCATTACCGGAGGTTTGGGTGCGGGAAACAAACCGGAAGTTGCTCACAAGGCGGCCGAAGAAAGCTACGACTTGATTCAGAATTTGCTCAGCGACGGAACCCGTATGGCATTCATTACCGCCGGCATGGGAGGCGGAACCGGTACCGGAGCTGCTCCGGTGGTGGCTCGCGTTGCCAAAGAGATGGGAATCCTTACGGTAGGCATCGTTACTATTCCATTCGTGTTTGAAGGTACCCGTAAAATTGTGCAGGCGCTCAAGGGTGTTGAAGAGATAGCGCAAAACGTCGATGCTCTTTTGGTTATCAATAACGAGCGGTTGCGCGATATTTATCAGGACTTAACCATGCTCAATGCCTTTGCCCGCGCCGACGATACTTTGGCGATCGCCGCCAAGAGCATTGCCGAAATCATTACCGTCCACGGACATGTAAATCTCGACTTTGCCGATGTGGAGACTACGCTCAAAGACGGTGGCGTAGCCATTATGAGTAGAGGCATGGGAAGCGGAAAAGATAGAGTGAATGACGCTATCAACGATGCCATCAATTCGCCGCTGCTCAACAACAACGATGTATTCAACGCAAAAAAAATATTGATTAATATTTCGTTTGGTGAAGAAAATCCGTTGATGATGGAAGAAATGAATGCACTTCACGACTTTATGGCCAAATTCAGTCGCGAAATAGAAGTAATTTGGGGTGCCGCCGTTGATAATGAGCTTAATGGAGATGTGAAAGTTACGCTTCTCGCTACCGGATTTTCGATTAAGGATGTTCCGGGTATCGAAGAACAACGCCTTGCCGAATCGAAAACCGAAGAGCTCGAGAGAAAAATACGCGAAGACCAGAAACGCGAACGGGTGAAAGAAGAAAAACGATTGATTGATAAATATTACGGAGCGTCCGGATTGAAAGCTTTATCTACAAATAATTATAGAATGGAGCCGATAGTACTGACCCTTGAAGAGATGGACGACGACAAAATCATCGAAGCGCTCGAAAGAACTCCTGTTTTTAAACGCGAACGCGATTTCAATCCCAAAAATTACAAAGGCGAAAATCGCCAAACAGCTAACTCTTTATTCGATTAAAAAATAAAAATATGACAAACCTTTTCAATACAATCAGCGATGAAATCAAAAAAGCCATGTTGTCCAAAGACAAAATTCGTCTGGAAGCTTTGCGCGGCGTGAAAAAAGAGTTTTTGGAAGCCAAAACGGCCAAGGGAGCCTCGGATGAGCTATCCGATGAAACGGCGACGGCAATCCTGCAGAAAATGGTAAAACAGCGCAAAGACAGTGCCGAAATTTACACATCGCAAGGTCGCGCCGATTTAGCGGCCGATGAACTGGCGCAATTGAACGTTATTCAGGAGTTTCTCCCGGCTCAACTCTCCGCCGAAGAGTTGGAATCGGCAATCCGTTCGATTATTGCCCAAACCGGTGTCTCCTCCATAAAAGACATGGGAAAGGTGATGGGCATCGCAACCAGGCAACTTGCCGGCAAAGCCGAAGGTAGAGCCATTTCGGATATGGTGAAAAAAATGTTGGTATAAATGCTTGTGGTAGTCGGAAAAGTTTTGAAATTCAAGGCAAAATATCCGAAGATAAATCAAAGGATACTGTCACAAAAAAGTGTGTAAAGTAAATTTTTATTATCATTGAAATCTCCGGAAAACAAAAATGAACTTTACACAGGAATAAATCCCGGACATTTTATTTGAAGCGGCAAATCAAGGCGGACCGCATTTATTGCCGAATTCAACACTCAATGCTTTTATAAAAGCAGAATGCCCGAAAGGGGAGGGATGCCTCGCTTCCCAATCTTTTTCGGGATGATTGAACAAGCTATAAAAATCAACATAATACATCAAGGTAATTCGTAGCATCGTAGCCCGTCCCGAGAAGCTCCACGAGCGTCTCAGAGAGCGTTGCATAACCACAAGCAGTAAGTTTGCGATAAGAGTTACCCATTCCGTGTCTTGATGATATCGGCTCTTTCTCCGTAGAAGTATTTTGAGGGGAAGTTCTGTTTTATCTGCCTGAAAAGTGCCCCGATAGCCCATCTTTGACGGTAAACGGCAATGATATTAAATATGTCCCGAAGTTATTTAATGGACTTCCGAAGTTATTTCAAATATGTTCCGGAGTTATTTAATGAACTTCCGGAGTTATTTCGAATATGTCCCGAAGTTAATTGATGAACTTTCGAAGTTATTCAAAATATGTTCTGAAGTTAATTAATGGACTTCCGTAGTTATTTTAAATATGTTCCGAAGTTATTTAACGAACTTCCGAAGTTAATTGATGGACTTCCGAGGTTAATTATTGAACTTCCGAAGTTATTATAAATTATTGTTGTCCAGTAAAATTTTTCACTGTTGTCCGGTAAAAAATCTTTTTTATGTAAATAAATCCTTGTAATAGAGCCTAATAAATCCTCTTTTTTTTATAGGAGGTCTTTCCTGTATTATAGTATTGGTTATCAGGGAAATATGAGTGATTATCGGACAGCAGTGAAATAGAATAATGAGACGACAAGGACAGAACAGAGTAAAAAAGGGGGTGTCTTTGTTTTCGAGATAGCCTCCTTTTTCTAATAATCGGAACTATATTCCTTTTTCAGTCTTTTCTCCAGAAAATTTCTTTTTTGTGCCTGTTTCAAAAGCTTATCGAGCGCCTTTTGTTCGTCTTTTCCTGCATCGAAATCCGATGAAAGAAACAGAAAAGAGATGCTCTCTTCGTCTATGGGACTGATTTTGAAAACGGCTGTCCGGTTTTCAACAACGGTTTTTCCGGCAAGTATTACCCGAAAATCGTTTCGGGGTCTGTAGGCGAATGCAAGGTTGTCGGCACCCATATCGAAAACCCGGATTTTTGCGATTTTGGGGTTGTGCAAAAAGAGAATGCGTCCGTTGCCGTTGGTAACTCCGCCCAACAGTTTTTTGCCCGACTCGGAAAGCGTTTCCACCAGGACGCCTTGAATCGGGGCGTTGTGCGAATTTACAACCTGAATAACGATGGTATCTTTTTTTGACGCGGGAGTCGGTATCGCTTCAGATCTTTTTCCAGTATAAGGTTCGGTTTTTACGACAAAAAAATCGCCAACCTGCCGGTAGCTGCCGCTGCCTGCCTTGTTGTTCATGGGGCTACCCGCTTCGTCGATATCAAACGTTATTTTCCCGCCTTCGAGGAGGATATAACCGGTGGAATTTCTGAAAGTCCCCTCCAACTCTTGCCCGAAAACAGAGGCGGTGATGAGAAAAAAGGCCGACAAGGCTCCGCAAACAAGTTTGTTCATTTCTTGGTTTTTTATTGTTATTTTACTTCGCTTCCGGGCGTTACCTGCTTCGACGGTTCAATCACTACGAGCGACCCGTCGGTATTTTCCGCCGAGAGAATCATGCCTTCCGATACGATGCCCCGCAGTTTTCGTGCTTCCAGATTGGCGATAAAGCAGACTTGTTTTCCCTTCAACTCTTCCGGGTTGGGATAGTAGGCCGCAATGCCTGAGAGAATGGTACGTTTGGAAATTCCGTCATCAATTAAGAACCGGAGCAATTTATCGGCTTTGGGCACTTTTTCGCACTCCAGAACCGTCCCTACCCGGATGTCGATTTTGGTGAAATCATCGAAAGCGATGTTTTCTTTTACCGGTGCGACTTTGTGTTCGTTTCTTTCGTTTGCCTTTTTGGCGTCGAGAAGTTTCTGTATCTGTTTTTCAATCGCCTTGTCTTCAATCTTTTCGAAGAGCAATTCCGCTTTTCCCAGCAAATGTCCCGAGGGCAACAATTCGAAGCTTCCCAGTTTTTCCCATTCAAAGTGTCCGGCGCTGTTGATGAAAGAGTAGATTTTTTGCGATGAAAAGGGTAAAAACGGCTCGCACACGATGGCCAGATTGGCTACCATCTGCAACGAGAGATTGAGGATGGTAGCCGTCCGGTCGGGGTCGGTATTGGCAATCTTCCAGGGTTCGGTGTCGGCCAGATATTTGTTGCCGATTCGGGCTAAGTTCATTACCTCTTTTTGTGCTTCGCGGAAGTGAAAATTTTCGAGGGCGTTTTCTACTGCATGTTTCACTTTTTGCGCTTCGGCGATGGTTTCTTTGTCGTAATCGTTGAGTTGGGCAAGGGGCGGAACCCGGTTGTCGAAATATTTTTGCGTAAGCACCAGCGCGCGGTTGATGAAATTTCCCAGCACGGCCACCAACTCGTTGTTGTTGCGCGTCTGAAAATCGCGCCACGTAAAGTCGTTGTCTTTGGTTTCCGGTGCGTTGGCGGTCAAAACGTAGCGCAGAATGTCTTGTTTGCCCGGAAACTCTTCGAGGTATTCGTGTAGCCATACTGCCCAATTGCGGGAGGTGGATATTTTATCGCCTTCGAGATTCAGAAATTCATTGGCGGGCACGTTCTCTGGCAAGATAAAAGAGCCTTCGGCCCTGAGCATGGCGGGAAACACGATGCAGTGAAATACGATGTTGTCTTTTCCGATAAAATGGATGAGTTTGGTATCTGGGTCTTTCCACCATTTTTGCCAATCGTCGGGCAGCAGTTCGACGGTGTTGGAGATATAACCGATGGGAGCATCGAACCACACGTAAAGCACTTTGCCTTCGGCACCGGCTACGGGCACGGGAACACCCCAATCGAGGTCGCGGCTTACGGCGCGAGGCTGCAATCCCAAGTCGAGCCACGACTTGCATTGGCCGTACACATTGGTTTTCCACTCTTTGTGATTTTCCAGAATCCATTCGCGAAGCCATGTCTCGTGTTTATCGAGCGGGAGGTACCAATGTTTGGTTTTTTTCATTACGGGAACACTTCCGCTCAAAGCCGATTTGGGATGAATCAAGTCGGTAGGACTGAGCGATGTGCCGCATTTTTCGCACTGATCGCCGTAGGCGTTTTCGTTGCCGCAATGAGGGCAAACGCCGGTGATGTAGCGGTCGGCAAGGAATTGCTGCGCCTCCTCGTCATAGTATTGTTCGCTCTCCTGTTCGATAAATTGGTTGGTATCGTAGAGCTTTTTGAAAAAATCGGATGCCGTTTTTTTATGAATTTCCGAAGTCGTTCTGGAATAAATATCGAAAGAGATTCCGAATTCTTCGAATGATTTTTTGATGATTGCGTGGTATCTGTCCACTATATCTTGTGGAGAAACTCCTTCTTTTTGGGCGCGGATGGTGATGGGCACTCCGTGTTCGTCGGACCCTCCGATGTGAAGAACTTCTTCGCCTTTGAGACGCAGATACCTAACATAGATGTCCGCCGGAACATACACTCCGGCTAAATGCCCGATGTGAACAGGGCCGTTGGCATAAGGCAATGCCGATGTAACTAATGTGCGTTTGAATTTTTTTGACATATTGGGGGATTACGATTTCCTCTTTTCTATTGATTTGCAAAATTACATGAAAATCTGCCTATTTCCAAGCGCATGTAATAAAAATCAGGGGCGAGGATTGTGTAGAACTCTTTTGCCGCTTCTATAAGCGATAAAAAAACTTTGATAATTGATAGTTTGGCTTTTTCTTTAACCCATATTTCTCATTTCGAATTGGTTCTTGTAAATTCCGTTTGGCATTTTTATTTCATTGTTGTCCGATAAAAAATTTAATAT
This sequence comes from Proteiniphilum sp., assembly GCA_041820645.1. Taxonomy (GTDB): domain Bacteria; phylum Bacteroidota; class Bacteroidia; order Bacteroidales; family Dysgonomonadaceae; genus JBGYGP01. The sequence goes on from JBGYGP010000171.1 coordinate 8,958, forward strand.
TAACCGTATATTGCTATACATTAAACCCTTGTCTTATTATTATCCGTGTTTGCCGGTTAATACGAGGTGTCGCCGCGAAGCGGCTGAAAAGAGAAGCGTAGCTTCGGCATTATAGAAGCACGGTTTCGGAGGATATTTGTGTTTTTTATCAAAAAAATCGGATTTCGGTAAACCATATTGTTAATTTTACTATTTTTACACTTTATTTATTTTTATCCAAAGGTTGTATTGCCCTCGTATTTTAAAAAAAGTATTATCCGTATGAAAAAGATTACCTTTGCCTTGCTTTCTCTTGGGGTATTGTTACTCTTCTCCGCTTGTCGATTGAGCAGCAGTAAAAAAATCGACCCCGAATTTGCTCGCTACATCGCCGCATTTACTTACGGCAACGTATCCTCCGACGCTTATATTCAAATCGAATTGGCGCAAGAGATTCCCGCAGTGGAACTCAACGCCGATGTCGAAGAAAAACTCTTTTCATTTTCGCCCTCCATCAAAGGGCGCACCTTCTGGGTCAATGCCAACACCGTGCGTTTCGTGCCCGATGCCGGCGAGTTGAAACCCGGCCGCAAATACGACGCCTCGTTCCGTTTGGGTAAAGTACTCAAAGTAGATGGTAAATTCTCCGAATTCGACTTCTATTTTCGGGTAAACAAACAGAATTTTACCGCCGAGATACTACCCTTTTCGCCGATGAATGTCGCCGATTTAACATGGAATACGGTTGAAGCCACGCTCAATTTCTCCAATCCGGTAGCTGCCGACGATGTGCGGAAAATGTTTCAGATAAAAGGTGCGAAAAACTCTCCCGCCATCAATGTAAAAGCTTCGGGAGCAACAACCTTCCGCGTTTCAGTGGATAGTTTGCAGCGAAGCGATGATGCCGAAAGCTATACACTCGTTATCGACGGAAAAGCGATAGGCGCCCAAAAACAGATAAAGCACGAAATTGAAATCCCCGCTTTCTCATCCGACAATTTCAGTACGGTGGACGTGCGCCTCATGCAGCAAGCCGACCCCTATATCCGACTCACATTCAGCGACCCCGTTTCGCAAACACAAAACCTGACGGGATTGATAACCGTTTCCGACGTAAATAATTTTACTTATCGTGTGGAAAAAAATGTTGTGAAAATCTATCCCGAAACCTTTCCGCAAAGCGGAACCACCGTACAAATCCATCAGGGAGTCCAAAACTTCACGGGATTGTACCTCGATCGCAATTACGATTTCCACCTTCAGATAAACGGCAACAAACCCGAAGTTCGTTTCGAAAAAAGCGGAAACATCTTACCCGATTCCAAACAACTTCTACTCCCCTTCAGCGCCGTAAATCTCTGGGCGGTGGACGTGAAAGTGATAAAAATATATCAAAACAACATCCTCTATTACCTTCAATCCTCCACGTTGAACGACAACTCAAGAGGCGAACTCCGACGGTTCGGACGATTGGTCCTGAAAAAACGCATCCGGCTCGACAGCTATAAGGACCTCGATCTCTCCCAGTGGAACAACTTCTCCATCGACCTCTCGCAAATGATAGAGCAGGATCCCGGCGCGCTCTACATGGTGCAGCTCTCGATGAATGCCGACTATTCGCTTTACAGTTGCGGAGGAATGAAACCGCGCGTTCCCGACGACGGTTCGATGAGCCGTTTCGCCGATGACCAGATATCCGAAACCGATGAAGCCCTGTGGGACGAATCTTCGCCCTACTACTACGAAAATATTGATTGGGAACAATACGAATGGGAAGATAGTGACAACCCCTGCTCCCCCAGTTACTATATGGTCAGCGGACGCAAGGCCGAAACTTTTGTAACCGCTTCTAATATAGGTATTATCGCCAAGCGAGGCAGCAACAAGATGAGCGTTTTCGTTACCGATATTCTTACCACCAACCCTCTCTCCGGAGCACAGGTAACTGTTTACAACTACCAAATGCAGCCCATCGGTTCGGGAAAAACCGACGGAGACGGCGCCGTGGAGATTGATTATAAAA
>JBGYGP010000172.1:0-5919 GCA_041820645.1 Proteiniphilum sp.
AGGGGTCGGAATCAAATTACTACCGGGGCTCTAAAGCCCGTCAGTCATTCGTTGTTGTCCGGCAAACCATCAAGCAATCGATTATTCGCATAAAAGAGGTTTGGGTGTCAGTCTCTTTTTGCGCAGCAAAAAACCGAAGGCATCGAGCACATAGCGGGTCGGTTCGCAACGGGGGCCTCGACCTTTAACACAGTTTAGTTTACAGTCTCTTATTGGTGTATTTTTTATTTTTCAGACTATTCTTTACACACTTTAGAATCCTCTCTTTAAAAGGGATATCCGATGGCAAAATGCCATGCAAAGTCGCGCTTCAATTTGGGTGTAAAAACAGTCCATCTTTCGCCGGCCGAGAGTGCCGGATTATGCGCTTTCATCCCAAAGTCCAGACGCAGGAGCAAGAAATTCAAATCGACCCTTATTCCCAATCCGTAAGAGGCAGCGAGCTCCTTGTAAAATCGGGTCCACCTGAAATAACCGCCCGGCTGGGATGAATAATTTTTTATCGTCCACACATTTCCGGCATCGATAAAGGTAGCAAGTTCGAACATTTTGTTCAATTTGCGACGAAACTCCAAGCTCATATCCAGTTTAATATCGCCGGTTTTGTTGGCGAAGTCGTATCCCAAGCTATCGTTGCGGTATGTACCCGGCCCCAACGTCCGCGTGTTCCACCCCCGCACGCTGTTGGCTCCTCCACCGTAATATCTTTTTTCAAACGGCAAAACGATGGAGTTTCCGTACGGATTGGCAACCCCTACCAGAAAATGAGTAGCCAGCGTGTTGTATTCGTCAAACCGGTAAGAAGTTCCCATATCGACATCTACCTTGAAATATTCGGCATAAGGAATCCCGAGAAGCGTTTTCCGGCCACTTTCGTTTTTTCCTGTCAGCCCCAATGCACCGACCAGCCGCGGCAGGTGTCCCGCCACTTCGAAGCCCGCATTTATGCGGAACGGAAACCGCGGAGAGGTTGTTCCCATGACATTAAAATTAGAAAATTGAACAGTATATGCCGAACGGACAACAAGCTGCTCTTCGTAACTGGCTTTCAGGATAGGATTTATGGAGTCGTTGAGGTACTCGTTTTTAAACTTCTGCGTCATCCAAGGCATACGCACGTAGTTGATATCGAGCGGGATAACAGTATGTAGCGTACGCCAATCAGAGCCAGCCCATTGCAGTTTGGAGGTGAGGTTAAAAAATTGCCGGAGATACTCGGGACGCTTCTGAAAATTAATTCCGACAGAAAATTCCGTCGAAGCCGAAGGTTGATCTTTCAGCCGCTTCATCAGCCAGGGGAGCAACAATTGGGGAATGGACAAAAACACCTCGGTACCGTATTCATAATAATTGTGGTCACCCAAATCGACGCTGTCGGTAGCAGCAATAAATTCGTAAGCCCCGTTGAACTTTATTCTTAATGTTTCGCCGCCTTTCAGAATATTTCGGTGCTCGTAAGACAAATCGGTAGCAATACCCAAATCTCCTGCCGAATGTGTACCATCAACCCCGAATTTCATGTAATGCAGATTTCCGGGGAAAATAGATATATCGGCATCCAGAAAATTGGAGTCGTTCCGGACAACGGGAGTCAGGTTAATCGATGTCTGAGTAACGGAGCCCAATTTATTAAGAGAGGAATAGGTGCGCTCGACAAGCCTGTCGGAATAAATTCTTTCGGGACGAATAAACGTATTGTAGTAAATGGCCTGCGGAAGCATAAATTGATTTTTCTCAGACACCACTTTCATGTTTCGATAATGTATCGTATCCAGCAAGTGGTGCTTCGTGCTATCGCGAAGAATCGCCATATCGATTCCATTATTTACCACAACCTCTCCGAATTGATATTGTATGTGCCGCGTACTATCCGAAGGATTCTTTAACTGAAGCGTCAAATCGACCCGATGCTCGCCGACGGTTGTATCGGCCAAATACTCAAAATAGTCTTTCGTAAAGTTGTAATAACCGTTGTTCCGCAATTCCGATGCCATTGCAACACGCCCTTTTTCAAGCATTTCGAGATCGAAAACATTGCCCGGACGTATTATTTCCAATCTGTTTTTTTCTTTCAGGATTTTATAAATCGTGGTATCGGCAGAATTAATCGTATCGTTGAAATGGCGAATCAAATAGGGGTCGTTTCCCGTTACTTCGTATTTCAATCTCACTTTTTTACCGCTGAATTGCACTGCGGTATCGACCTTGGCGTTAAGATACCCTTTGTTCGACAACTGGAGGCGTATCTGCTCCATCGAAATTCCGGTCAACCGGTCGCTATACAACACAGGCGGCTCGCCCAATTTAAGGATTTGTCTGTTCAACCAAGTGCTTTCATTGTCGGCAAGATTATACACTTTGAGTTTAAACTTACCAAAAACCGGAACCGAGGCGTTGGGTTTCTGGCGAAGGTAAGATTCCAACTCCTTGCTTTTCACAAAACGGGTATCGGAGTCGATTTCCACCTTGTCCAGCAGATAACTGCCGTCGGGAACCTTTTTGGTTGTGGAACATCCCAGTACAAAAAAAACCAATGATATAAGACATATATATTTTTTCACTTCCTACGCTTTTTTAAAATTCATTTCTAATCCGGCACCCTATCCTACCTTTTCGTTTTCCCTTCCTCCTCTTTTTTCAGGAAACTGTATTTAAACAAATCCTTAAACTTCCGGGTATCGCGAGTAATCACCAAACCGGCGCCTTGAGTAGCGGGAGCCCTTTTGTAAAAACGCTCGTTGGCTCTGTTATACGCGCGAATCATCAACCAATTGTTTATATCGTACTCAAGTTCGAATTCGCCTAAAAACGATTGCTGATTGGCGGTAATCGAATATTCGCTGTAACTAAGATTGGTAGTGATTTTCAACCTATTATCCAACAGGCGGGTAGATACGCCAACCCCCATGCGCATATAATCGGTATTTCCGTTTTCGGATTCCAAATTGGTATTGATAGACCAATTGTCATTCAATGCGCCGGCAAAAAGCGCATCCAACCCTTTCGTAAGTGCACTGAAAGCCTGATTTGTAAACATTCCGCTATTGAATGCCAGATTGGTAGTGGCTTCGGAAGAATAAAAACTTCCGACCAATATCAAATAACCAAACTGACGAATCTTCTGCTCATCGGTGCTGATGAAACTGTTGAAGCGCTGCCGGACATCGCTCGATGCATCGGGGAGTTCGATTCCGTACTTCAGGTTCATTCTTTCCATATTTCCCTGAATTTCGAGAACTGCATTGACAGGCACACGCGTGTTGGTCATTTGGGTTTTGAAACTTTCGCTCAAGGCTACCAAATCGGCCGTTACCTCGTTGTAGGCCACAATATTGAACTGCGTATTGAGCGGATCTCCCACCAAAGTAACCGTACTTCCTTCCCGAATATCGAAGTCAATCGTTCTCAACCCCTGAAAATTGTATTTGAAATTTCCTTCCTCCACTACATAATCGCCCCGAAGCCTGAAAGAGGGATCGGAATTGGTATCGAAATTAAAACTGATTTTCCCTTTCCCATTGACATCCAGAGCATCTCCGGTCGAAGGATTGATAATAACCCCCGCCTGCAACAACGGGTTAATGTCTAAAATCCCCTGAATATTAATAGGTAGGGAAGTATTCATTCTCGCCGGAGCATTTTCGTTTTTCCTCAAGAAAGCCAAACTATCCTCCTCTTGAGGGTTATTCAGATAAACAACCCCGCTATATTCGGCAGCCTGAGCCGTTTGAGGCAGTTCAATCATGATGTTGGAACGGCTTTCGTTGCGCAAATTCGCCATACCATAAATACCCGTCGAAGAACCTCGCAGGTTGAGTTCTCCCGATAACTTCAACGTGCCGTAGGCTATCCTGTCCGTGTTTTTTTCGTTGTTCAACAACAAAAAATCATCCAAATACATGTTTACACTGTAGGTCATTCCTCCGAAATTCGAATGATTAAGCGACACGTTCAATCGTGCCTGATGGTTGTTATTATCGGTAATTATCAGATTCTTAAAACCGATATTATTCGGCGAAATGTTAATCGTATCGGATATTTTGTAAGTTGCATTGGTAAAATCCACCGTCATCACGCCATCGTTGATACCGAACCAGCCGTTGGTTTTTAAAGCATCGGTTTTGCCGGAGAGATTGATTTCGGAACTTACCGTCCCCGATAATTTGCTGAATGCCGATAAAGCAAAAGGTTGTACAAAGGCCAATGGTAGCTCCTTGATGCTCAAATCGACATTCATTTCCTCCTCGTTTCCGGTAGGCACAAAACCGGTAATATTCAGGTAACGCACATTTCCCTTCGTCAAATCGGCATTCACGGTTAAGCCTCCGCTGTTTGCCACATCCCAATTTCCGGCAACCGATAATGTGCCGAGGGTGTCGGTTTCGGTACGGATATTTTCAATTCGCAAGCCATCGGTCGTGATAAGCGGCTGATAAAGCGCCTGATGAACAGTAACGCCGCCATTCAACGAACCTTTGATAGAACTGAATTCGAATGAGGTAAGCATGCCTTCAATCTCCGTATTGTTAAAATATGCCCGGATACTGTCGGAACGATTTTTGGAAGCGATACCATCGACTCCCAAAAGCAACATACCGTCTTGCTCCAATCCGAATCCGGTTACCGATACGGAGTCTTTTTGATACACGATAAACGCAGGCAAGACATTGATCAGCGCGCCATTGAACAACAAATCGGTGGGAAGAATGGATACGGACGCCTTCAATTCATCGTTATCCGCTTTATCAAATCCGATGTTAATAGAGAGCATACCGTTTGATTTGGCGGCTTCATTCTGAACATCGAAAAACAGGCGGTTCGAGACGGAATCGTTAAGTACATTCGTATTCAGACGGGCGTTGATATGCCCTCCGTCTTGTACCAAGTAAGAATTGAGATTCAAAAACATTCCACCCGCATCCCTCGATTGCATTTCGAGAGTTGTTCCGCGCACATCGTTGTTTCCAAGCATCAATCGGGGTATGGTTGCATTAAGCATAACCGACTCGCCTTTAGCCATATCCACGGTTCCGTGAAGGCTTGCCGGTTCTACATTGACAAACGGCAACGAAAAAGCATACGATAAGTCTTCGGTGCTTTTTAGCGTGATGTCGAATTTGAAATTATTTTTCAGCGTTTCGGGTATTTTTTCGGGTTCGGGCACCAAAGTAGGCAAGTGTCGATGCAGTAAAACGGCCATTTCCGTACCGATATCGGCAAAATGATAATTTCCCGAAATGGAGCCTTCCAGAACCGAAGAATAGATTTCTATTTTCTTATCTCCTCCCAAAGAGTCTGCGGCAGACGCTTGCAGGTATATTGCTCCGGGATTGTAAACAAAGTTCGAATCCTGAAGCGAAACGCTATCCATCACCATAGTTCCCACCAGATTATCGATGTCGCGACCTTGCAAATTGGCGACAATACGGGCGGTAAGATAAGGTTTTTTCCATTGCTCCACTTGAATGAATGGCTAAATATAAAGCCTGTCAATAACTCCATCGATATCGATTTTCATGTTATTATTTCCCAAAACCAAATCGGCTTTCAGTTCCAATTTGTTGTCTTCGGTATCGGTAAACACATAGCCTTGTATATTATTCCCTCCGTATAAACCATCCACATAAATATCCCGATAACGGTAACCTTTGTACACAACAGAGGCGATGTTGCCCTTCGCCGAAACAATTATCGGCCGGGATTTGTCGATATCTACATGTACCTGCGTATTGAGCGAAATATCATCCACGCCAATTCCCTCGCCGATGATTTTGGCTACCAAAAGATTATCGGAAACAACGTTTCCGGTTACGGAGATTTTGGAAAAATCTTTGTTTATGCTTACTTTTCCGGTCGAGGATATTTGTGGATGGTTTCTACGGAGAGAATAATATACAAGGCTATGTGTTTACCGATACC
>JBGYGP010000173.1:0-2871 GCA_041820645.1 Proteiniphilum sp.
TCCCGGATGCACGTTGCGTCCTTGAATGGATATTTTCGCCGAAGCGGCGTTAAAATTTTCGTATTCCAGTTCGCCCAATTCGCTGCCGTCCATGGTGTAAGCCCAGTCGGCGGCAAATTTCTGCACGTCGAATTTATCGGCTCCCCGGCCGATTTCCTCATCGGGAGTAAAACCGATGCGTATTTTTCCGTGCTTAATTTCGGGATGCTCCACCAGATATTGCATTGCCGCCATTATTTCGGCGATGCCCGCTTTGTCGTCTGCACCGAGAAGAGTTGTTCCGTCGGTAACAATCAAATCTTCTCCGATGTGATTGAGCAGTTCGGGAAAATCGTCCGGAGAGCTTACGATGTTTTGTTCTTCATTCAATACGATCTCTTTTCCATCGTATTCTTTCACAATTCTGGGGCTTACGCGTTCGCCGCTCATATCGGGGCTTGTATCGAAGTGTGCGATGAATCCGATAGTAGGGACTTTTTTGTCGGTGTTGGCCATCAGAGTTCCCATCAGATAACAATTATTATCCAGATATACATCTACCAAACCCAAATCGGTCATCTCCCGTTCTATTTCTTTGGCCAGATTAAACTGTTTGGGTGTCGAAGGAGTTTGGGTACTGTTCTCGTCGGATTGCGTATCAATCTTCGCGTATTTAATAAATCGTTCTACTACATTCATGTTTCTTTTCTTGCTCTTTTTGCTCTGCAAAGATAAGAAAAGCCTTTCATATCCGTAAAAAAAATTACGGCTCATTTTGCTACTCAAAAAAATATAGATATCTTTGCATTCGGGTAAGTCCTATACGGTCAGCTCCCTTTGAATCCCCCAGGTCTTGACCGAAGCAAGGGTAATTGGTTGTAGCGACGCGATATAGTAAGCTTACCCTTTTTTTGTATAAAAAACGAGGCCGCCCCTTCCTAGTCGCTTTCGGGAGCAAAAGGGCGGCCTTTGTTTTGCGGAGCGGTTGAGTTTATGCTATCTTTGGGATAAATTTTGCATCGAGCGAATACTTTCCGGGGCCGGTCAGTAAAGCAGCGAAAAATACAATCAATAAGTCGAGGGCGTGTCCGTATCCGGCAAAACCATCGCCCTGCACAACGTGCGTTACCACGGCCACAATCATTGTGCCGATAAGCAACAGCGCGGCCGGACGGAAAAGGAGCCCGAAAACGAACAACGTTCCTCCGACAGTTTCGGCAAAGGCAGCCATAAAACCCCAGAACGCGGGAGCAAAGTCGATCCCGAAGTTCGACATCGTACCGCCGATTGCCGTCCACGTCTCAACACCGCCGGTTATCTTAGGCAAACCGTGCAGAAAAATAGTAATTCCGATGCCCACCCTCAATATAAGAAGGCCATAATTCATTAAATTTTGTTTTTGTGTCATTGTAATTCATTGTTTATACGATTATCCGCAATCACGCCTAATCGGCGATATGCAGCAAACGTTCCCGGCAAACAAAAGGCCGGCGGAGCTTCAGCCGGGGCAAAATGGGTTCCGTTGAGCCCGGCGGAAAAAGTTGTCCGACCATCGAAAAACAGACGCCTTGCAGCACAATTCTCTTTATCCGCTTTTTTATGTTCCCTCATCGGATTTCGGCCTGTCATAGGAATCATTACGGTAATCGTTGTTGTTTGATACATTTTTATACCTCTCTTCAACAAGAAAAGATTTTTGTTTGTTTATCTTTGCTTTATAAATAAAATCGATATGTCCACATTTGCCCCTTTCGCAAAACCTCTGTATGTGATGCTCAAACCGGTAGGCGCCACATGCAACCTGGCCTGCGACTATTGTTATTATATAGAAAAAGCAAACCTTTATTCCGCCCAAAGGCAACATCTGATGAGTGAAGAACTTCTCGAACGGTTCGTCAGGGAGTATATCGGGTCGCAAACCATGTCGCAAATCCTGTTTACCTGGCACGGAGGAGAAGCCCTGATGCGCCCTATCGGATTTTATAAAAAAGCTGTTGAATTGCAAAAGAAATATGCCCGAGGCAGGCAAATCGAGAATGCGATACAAACAAACGGACTCCTTCTCTCAGACGAGTGGTGTTTGTTTTTCAAAGAAAACAATTTTTTAGTCGGAATTTCGATTGACGGGCCTCAAGAGTTTCACGACGCATATCGTAGGGACAAAACAAACCGGCCATCGTTTCACCGGGTTATGGCAGGCATCGAGCTACAGAAGAAGCACGATGTGGAATTCAATTGCATGGCTGTAGTAAACGATTGCAATGCGAATCATCCGGTTGGTTTCTACAATTTTTTCAAAAAAATCGGATGCAGATTCATCCAGTTTACCCCCATCGTGGAACGCCTCAAATCAAACTCCCATCCCTTCTTAAAACTCGCCCGAAACAGCGAACAAGCGGAGCTTGCTCCCTTCAGCGTCCCGGCAAAAAAATGGGGCGAATTTCTATGCAAAACATTCGACGAATGGATAAAAGAGGATGTAGGGACGGTTTTTATTCAAATTTTCGACTCCACATTAGCCAATTGGGTCGGCGAACAGCCGGGTGTTTGCACACTGGCAAAAACCTGCGGCCATGCGGGTGTCATGGAATTCAACGGAGATGTTTATTCGTGCGACCACTTTGTGTTTCCAGAATATCTTCTGGGGAATATCTGCTCTACACCGCTGGCGGGCATGATGTACGGCTCCCGGCAACAAACCTTCGGACGGAATAAGTTCGATTTGCTGCCCCGGCAATGCCGAGAGTGTGAATTTCTTTTCGCATGCTACGGAGAGTGCCCAAAAAACAGATTTAACAAAGACAAATACGGCAACCCAGGGTTGAACTACCTCTGCGAAGGATACTACCGCTTCTTCGAGCATGTCGCTCCTTACATGGACTTCATGAAAAA
>JBGYGP010000174.1:0-3489 GCA_041820645.1 Proteiniphilum sp.
ATACCAAGGGTTACTTTCAGCATACTATAAACTATTTTGAGATTGATCAGCTCAAAATGCGATAAAAAATGCTTAAAGCAACGTTTTATTCCATTTATTTGATTGTTTTGCCGAAAAGGTCGGGAGGAGTGAATGGCAAACCGAAAGAAGGATAGGGTGGGGGATGGTTACTTTCCGCCAACGACTCGTTGCTTGCCGGGTGCTATGTGTCGCCTGCCGATATAGCCTGCTTGCACACATTGAGTTGTATAAAGAAGGCATACAATGTGGAGAAAGCAAATTATTTGGAAATTCTTTTTTGAGGGTTTTATTTCGATGTGACATTAGAAGAGAATCACAATATTTCAAATTTTAACTTTTCCCGATGCAACGTTTTGACATTTTCTCATCTATATTGATGTAAACATTCATTATTAAACTCGCATCACCGGGAATTTTTGCTCATGGAGAGCATCTCACCCTGGTCATGCAAAAAAACATTATCATTATGAACACAAGAAAAGATTATTCAAGCAAACAAAAACAATGGTTTCGTTTTATTCCGTCGGCTCTGTTTTTAGCGGGTTGTTTATTCGTTGTTGCATCGTGCGGCAAAGAGGATACGCCTTCGCCAAACGGTTCCGATAAAGTTGTCGTCATGTTCGGCGTAGATGCCGGTGAAGGTTCCCTTGCGGTGAAAGTGGAAGGCAAAGAGATTCAATCTCCGGCTGAGGTGGAGAAAGGAAAAACCGTTGTATTCTCTGCGATTCATTCCAAAGCATGGCAAGTTCGGTATTGGAAAGTCAATGGTGTTATGATTCGTTCTGTGAAACCCGAACAGGAATTTATCGCAGACAAACATCTCGATATCCGCGTAGCCTTTAGGCCCTATTCGGAACTCCTTTCCGAGCACGAATAGGCTATTCGCCTTCACCCGACAAATCGGTTGTATATAAAACGAGCGAAGACCGGAGTCTTTTTACCGATTCCGGTCTTTGCTCTATTTCGAATAAGAGAGATAACCGGTTTGTGTGTTACACAGCCGTTTCTTTCTCTTTCTTGGCAGCCGCACCCGTTTTTTTCGGGGTGAGCATGATAATCATTCGTTTTCCTTCCAAGAGAGGGAGTTGTTCTACCCTTGCGTACTCTTCCAAATCGTTGGCAAAACGCAGCAACAATACTTCGCCCTGTTCTTTAAACAAAATCGACCGTCCTTTGAAGAACACATACGCCTTTACTTTTGCTCCTTCTTCGAGAAAATTTTTGGCGTGTTTGAGTTTGAAATTGTAGTCGTGGTCGTCGGTTTGCGGGCCGAAACGAATTTCCTTCACGACAACTTTAACCGATTTGGCTTTCTGTTCTTTCTGTTTTTTCTTTTGTTGGTATTGAAATTTTTGATAGTCTATCACTCTGCAAACCGGAGGGGTTGCCGTGGGTGATATTTCTACAAGATCCAGGCCTTGTTCATCGGCAATTCGCAGGGCTTCCCCGATAGGATATATCCCTTGTTCCACATTGTCTCCAACCAAACGAACTTCGGGTACGCGAACGCGTTCATTTATTCGATGTTGGTCTTTTGAATCTTTGGCGTTGAAGTTATTTTTCATCAATTTAAAAATTTAGTCCCTTTCTTTTTTGATGGTTAATAATCAGTTTATAGTTGTTTGTGTGGACATCATGTCCTCTATCTCTTTTGTCATACGTTCGGCAAAAGTAGCTAAATTTTCGGTACCTTGGTCGATTCCTCCCTGTTTTCTTACCGAAACCTCTTCATTTTCTGTTTCTTTTTCGCCTACAATCAATAAGTAGGGGATGCGTTTGAGTTCGTTGTCTCGAATTTTCCGGCCTACTTTTTCGTTACGGTCGTCCACTTCTGCGCGGATATTTTGCATTTTCAAGGTTTTGGCGACCCGATAAGCGTAATCGTTGAATTTTTCGCTGACGGGCAAAACAACCGCTTGCGTGGGGGTAAGCCAGAGGGGGAATTTTCCGGCTGTATGTTCGATAAGCACAGCCACAAAACGTTCCATCGAACCAAAAGGCGCACGATGAATCATTACCGGACGGTGTTTTTGGTTGTCGGCGCCGGTATATTCGAGTTCAAACCGTTCGGGGAGGTTGTAATCCACCTGAATGGTTCCCAATTGCCAGCGGCGTCCCAAAGCATCTTTTACCATGAAATCGAGCTTAGGGCCGTAAAAAGCCGCTTCACCAAGTTCTATGCGAGCTTTGAGGCCTTTTTCCCGACAAGCTTCTACGATGGCGCGTTCGGCTTTTTCCCAGTTTTCGTCTCCGCCGATGTATTTCTCTTTGTTTTCGGGGTCGCGAAGCGATATTTGAGCTTCGAAATCTTTAAAATCCAATGCTTTGAAGATAATGAAGATGATATCCATTACTTTCAGAAATTCATTTTTCACCTGTTCGGGGGTACAGAAGATGTGCGCATCGTCTTGCGTAAATCCGCGAACGCGAGTCAGTCCGTGCAGTTCGCCGCTCTGTTCGTACCGATATACGGTTCCGAATTCGGCCAAACGCAACGGCAAATCTTTGTATGAGCGCGGAAACGTTTTGTAGATTTCGCAATGATGCGGACAGTTCATCGGTTTCAGCAAGAATTCTTCTCCCTCTTCGGGTGTATGGATAGGCTGAAAGGAGTCTTTTCCGTATTTGGCATAGTGTCCCGAAGTAACGTATAGTTGTTTGCTCCCGATATGTGGGGTAATCACCTGCTGGTATTCAAACTGTTGTTGTATCTTTTTAAGGAACTCTTCCAGTCTCAACCGCAATTGGGTGCCTTTGGGCAGCCATAGGGGCAGGCCGGCTCCTACGTTTTGCGAAAAAGCGAAGAGTTCGAGTTCCTTTCCTATTTTGCGGTGGTCTCGTTTTTTTGCTTCTTCCAACATCTCGAGGTATTCGTCGAGCATTTTTTTCTTGGGGAAGGTGATTCCGTAAAGGCGGGTTAGTTGCGGGCGTTTTTCGTCGCCGCGCCAGTAGGCTCCCGCCGAGGAGAGCACTTTTACCGCTTTGATGTAGGATGTGTTGGGGAGGTGTGGCCCGCGGCACAGATCGGTAAAGTTTCCTTGCGTGTAGGTGGTAATGGATCCGTCTTCCAACTCGTTGATAAGCTCTACTTTGTAAGTTTCGTTCCGGTCGGAGAACATTTTGAGAGCGTCGGATTTGGAGATGCTTTTGCGTTGAATATCTTCTTTGGCGGCGGCCAGTTCCTGCATTTTCTTTTCGATGGCGGGAAAATCGGCCTCTTTGATACCGGCACCTTCGCCGGCGTCTATGTCGTAGTAAAATCCGTTTTCGATGGCGGGGCCGATACCAAATTTGATGCCCGGATAAAGCTCCTGCAATGCTTCGGCCATAAGGTGAGCGGAGGAGTGCCAATAGGCGTGTTTGCCTTCTTCGTCATCCCATTTAAGCAGTTTCAGGCTGGAGTCTTCGAGAATCGGGCGCGTTAAATCCCACGTTTCACCGTTTACGCTTGCGGCCAATACTTCCTGC
>JBGYGP010000175.1:0-7695 GCA_041820645.1 Proteiniphilum sp.
ACAGGCTGATCATTCCCAAGAGCTCATATCGACGGAATGGTTTGGCACCTCGATGTCGGCTCGTCACATCCTGGGGCTGGAGAAGGTCCCAAGGGTTGGCCTGTTCGCCCATTAAAGTGGCACGCGAGCTGTGTTCAGAACGTCGTGAGACAGTTCGGTCTCTATCTATCGTGGGCGTGAGAGATTTGCGAGGCCCCGACACTAGTACGAGAGGACCGTGTTGGACAGACCTCTGGTTTACCGGTTGTTTTGCCAAGGGCATTGCCGGGTAGCTAAGTCTGGGCAGGGATAAGCGCTGAAAGCATCTAAGCGCGAAGCCTACCTCAAGATGAGATCTCTTTATAAGGGTGGTTGAAGACTACGACCTTGATAGGCTGCAGGTGGAAGTGCGGTAACGTATGTAGCCGAGCAGTACTAATTGCCCGTAAGCTTTTTTTTCGGTGTATCTGTAAAGGGTTTGAGAGATATGTTATAACTTTCGGGTTGCGATTATTGCGGCTTTTTATTCTTCGCATCGTGTTTTTTTTGAGATAACGGCGATGTGTTCATAAGAGGTTTTGGATTTGTTTCCGGCCGGTATTGGAGCGCAGTTGTCGGAGATATTTAGGTGGTTGTAGCGTTGGGGATCCACCTCTTCCCATTCCGAACAGAGAAGTTAAGCCCAATGGCGCCGATGGTACTGCATGCGTGGGAGAGTAGGTAGCCGCCGTTTTTATTCGAAAGCCTCCGGTAGAAATACCGGGGGCTTTTTTGTTTCGTTACTCGCGAAAAAAAACCGTTTTTTTTGCGGATATTCTATCTTTGTTATCGTCTTATTTTGTATGTTTGCACTATATTTTGATTTGCGTTTGTCTATCTGCATTAGAAAAGATGTGGGGTTTTCCGCCCAAAACCCCGACTTCCTTTTCTTCTCTTGACATAGGAAAAGGATGCAAAAGAAGGTCGAAGCTCCCGTTCCGAAACGACTCATTATGTGCTTGTTCGCTAAACGAAAAATAACTCGATCGCACGTCTGACAGTTTTTCGTTCTTGACGCGCGCTTCGTACGGCGAGTACCCGTCTCTTCACTCGATGCCTTTCTGTTTTTGCTGCGCGAAAAATAAAAATGCTTTCCATTGTGCGTTTTGAGCAGTATCGCTGCGGCACCTGTTTATTTTTATCGGATAACAATGAAAAAATATATAATTTCATGAAAGAGAACAATATAGGCTTTAAAAGAATACTAATTTTTCTTATAATTGCTATTTCTTTGTCGAATATTTTCAGATTCGATGTTTTTGGAACGAGAGAAGTTTTACAAAAACTGCCGACCTGGACCTATTTGAGTTCCGTTTTATTACTTGAAGGAAGTGGCGTTTTTATAGGAGCATTAATCGCTATTTACTTACTCCGAAAAGATAGAGAAACTACAATTTCATTTTATGGGACATCGATTAGAAAAAGCTTATTTATGTCCTCTATTCCAATCGTATTATTAACAATCATAGGAGTAAAAAACGATTATGGAATAAATGCAAATCTGTATGGATTGATTGCCGTTCTGGGAAGTTTGATCTACTGTATAATGGAAGAATTTGGTTGGAGAGGATATTTACAAGAAGAACTTAAAGGCTTAAAACCGGTAAAACGATATTTGATTATTGGATTTTTTTGGTATCTCTGGCATCTGACTTTTCTGACAGAAGCAACTTTCCTCGGAAATCTTTTCTTTTTGGGAGTGTTGTTATTTGGGAGTTGGGGAATCGGACAAGTTGCAGAATCCACCAAATCGGTTTTGGTAAGCGCATGTTTTCATTTGATTATTCAAATAATGATATTTAATTCATTCATTAAAGATGGATTGGACGGAACACAAAAACTGATTATATTAGGAGTTTCTATTTTTCTCTGGGTACCGATTCTAAGAAATTGGCAAAATAAAAATAGATCGAAATCGTTGAATGAAAACAAGCTTTAATCGCTAATATTACTATACATTAAACCCCTTGTCTTATCTTTTCATTATTCGGGCTGCCTGGTTACGAGGTGCCGCCGCAAGGCGGTTGAAAAAAGAAGCATGGCTTCGTCGATATTATGGTAGCGCAGTTTCTCTTCGGGGCTGTCCGCCCCGAACCCCGACATTCTTTTCTTCTCTTGGCACAGGAAAAGGATGCAAAAGAAGGTCGAGACTCCTGTTCCGAAACGACCCACTATGTGCTTGCTCTCGCTCAAACAGCTTTCGTTCTCGACGCGCGCTGCCCACAGCGGGTACTCCGTCTCTGCACTCGATGCCTTTCTGTTTTTGCTGCGCAAAAAATAAAAACCCTTTCCATTGTGCGTTTTGAGCGGTATCGCTGCAGCACCTGTTTATTTTTATCGGACAACAATAGTTAAGTTATATGTTTCTAAATTGTGTCCGCAGGAGGCGAAACCGATACTTCGGAAGAGCGGTTCGTACCCCCGATGTGCCAACCGGTACGGGGGAGGGTATCGGCAACGATGAACAAAATGGAGCTACGGGCGTTTATATGTCTGCCGGAACAAAAAAACGAAATCGGCAAACCTGTTTGTCAAACAAAAAACAAATAAATCAACAAGGAAACAATGAAAGTAAAATTAATGAGCGCTGCGCTGTTTGCGGCGATACTGCTGAACGGATGCAACAACACGGCGGCGTCTGCAAAAAAGGAAAATCCGGAACAGACCAATCAAAAAACAGAAAATGCAATGAAAACAATTCATTTGACAAGAGCTGACTTTCTGACGAAAGTTGCCAATTATGAACAAAACCCCGAAAAATGGGCTTATCTGGGCGATAAACCCGCCATCATCGATTTTTATGCCGACTGGTGCGGCCCCTGCAAAATGATTGCTCCCATCTTGGAAGAACTTGCCGCCGAATACGAAGGACAAATTTACATTTACAAAATCGATACGGAAAAAGAGCAGCAGCTTGCCGCCGACTTCGGTATCCGCAGCATTCCCACGCTGCTTTTTGTGCCGATGAACGAAACGCCACAAATGACGCAGGGAGCACTGCCTAAAGAAGACCTGAAAAAGGCCATCGAAGAGGTGTTGCTCAAAAAACAGTAAAAGAAGACTCTTCGCAAACACGAAGGAGAGGCTTTTGTTTCCCCCCTTCCGTACAGGTGCGGAGGGGGGGAAAATTCTGTTTTCCAGCTTCCGTAAATATACGGAAAGGTGAAAAAACGGTAGAACTCTGTTCCCTTATGCTAATTTTTCTCTTCGGGAGCAAACCACCTTGTTACGGCCGAAAAAATATTTTCTCTTTTTGTCCTTTTTGCTTTCGGGGCGTAGATGTGCAGCCCCTTGTGAAAAATCTCAATCTGTATCTCGTTACCGGCTTTCATGGGTTCGCCGTCCACGTGCATCATACCCGGTTTTTCGCGTTTTATCAGCAATTTTTCGGTAAGCAGGCTTATCATTTTGCTGTTTTTGTCGATGTTTTTTGTAAAGAGCTGAATCGTTGTATGCGGAATTTCGGTTGGGTTGAGCGGTTTTAGTACGGATACGTTCATTTTGCCGTCTTCCATATCGGCATCGGGTGCTATGTATGCCTCGTTGCCGTATTGCGAGGCGTTTGCGCAGGTTATCAGGATGGCTCTTTCCGATAAGGTTCCTCCATCGTAAACGATTTCGTAGTTTTCGGGTTTGAAGTCGATGGCTCCTTCCACAATGTTGCGCGCATATCCCAGCAGCCCGCGCTTGTTCTCTTCGGCAAACCTGTCGCTGATAAACGCATCGAATCCTACGCCGCAGGTGCAAAAAAAGATGTTGTTGTTTGCCGAGCCGTAATCGATTGTGCGGATGTTGCCCTGTTTGATGATTTCGATTGCTTTGTCGCTGTTGAGCGGGATGGCCAGGTCTCGCGCAAGCCCGTTTCCCGAACCGTGAGGAATGATGCCCAAACGCAGATCGGTATGGATAAGCGCTTTTGCTACTTCGTTTACCGTACCGTCGCCGCCCACAACGATAACGGAATGAAAACGATTCTTCACGGCTTCTTGGGCAAATTCGGTCGCATGATGGGGGAAGCCGGTAATTCGAAACACCAGATTGCACGTTCTCTGATCAAAAGCGTTGGCTATCTCTTGAATGATATTTTTTTTGGATTCCGTACCCGAAACCGGATTCACGACTACACAGATATCTATTTTATCCATCCTTTAGATTCAGTCATCTTTTTTTGCATTACGCAAATGTAATACAAAAAAACAGAACCATTCCGCATTTGAAAATATCTTTTTCCAAATTTTTATTTGGGGTTTACTCCTTTGTTGCGTATTTTTGCACGGTTAAAAAAAAGATGAATATGGTATCGACCGATGCAAACAGTGCAATCCCACCCGACAGTTTGATTTTCGACATGGACGGAACGCTTTGGGACAATGTAAATTCGTTTGAATATGTTTGGAACAAAGGGCTTGAAATACAAGGCTACACAGAGCGGGTAACCCGCCAAAAGCTGTTGGGATTGATGGGGCTCGAGCCGCGATATTTTTTGAATCGGGTGATTTCTCAGGCATCGGAACAGGAACAGGATCTGTTGTTCGATGAAGTTATCCGCCAGTATCAGTTGCTCGTACCCCGGATGACGCCGAAAATCTACGACGGCGTCTTGGAGGGTATCGAAAAACTTTCGCGCAGGTATCGCCTGTTTCTCCTCAGCAATTGCGAAGAAGGCGGTTTGGTAAACTTCATGAACCATACCCGCACGCAGCGTTTCATCGAAGATTACATGGAGCACGGACAAAATCTGCAACGCAAAGCCTTCAACATGCAGCTCCTGAAAGAGCGGAATCATCTGAAAAACCCCGTTTACATCGGCGACACCGACTCCGATAGCCGAGAGGCTGCCGCTGCCGGTATCCCGTTTGTGTTTGTAACTTACGGTTTCGGAAAAACGAATAATTACTGGATGAGTTTTGATTCGTTTACCCAATTGACACACTATTTTCTGAATTTGTAAAAACATCCGACTATATTATGCAGAGCAGTTTTATTTTAATCGTTATCGCCGCCTATTTTTCGCTCCTGATGCTCATCTCATACCTTACCGGCCGAAAAGGCTCCGACAACGACGCCTTCTTTAGAGCCAACAAATCTTCTCAATGGTATATCGTCGCCATCGCGATGATAGGCACCTCCATCTCGGGAGTTACTTTCGTCTCGGTACCCGGAATGGTGCGAAACCTCGATATGACTTACATGCAGATGGTTTTCGGTTTTTTCTTCGGATATCTGGTCATTGCATACGTCTTGCTGCCGCTCTATTACAAACTCAACCTCACCACCATTTACGGCTACCTCGAACAGCGATACGGCGCCAAATCGTACAAAACGGGAGCATGGTTTTTCTTGATTTCCAAAATCGTGGGAGCAGCCGCACGCCTCTATCTGGTGGCATTCATCCTGCAATCGCTTGTTTTCGACGCCTGGGGCATCCCTTTCGTGGTAACCGTCATCGCAATTATCCTCATCATCTGGCTCTACAGCCACAAAAGCGGTATTAAAACCATCATCTGGACAGACTGGTTGCAAACCATTCTTTTCCTTTCCGCTTTGGTATTGATTGTTTGGCAGCTCTGCCTGAGGCTCAATTTCGATATTGGAGAGATGTTCGCAACCATCCGCAACAGCCCCCATTCCCGAATCTTTGTTTTCGACGATTGGGAAAGTACCCAGAACTTTTTCAAACAATTTTTCAGCGGCATGTTCATCACCATCGTAATGACCGGATTAGACCAAGACCAGATGCAGAAAAACCTGACGATAAAAAACCTGAAAGATGCCCGCAAAAACGTGATTTCTTATGGTTTCGCCTTTGTTCCCGTGAACTTTCTGTTTCTCTGTCTTGGTGTTTTACTGCTTGTTTTTGCCGAACAAAACGCAATAACACTCCCCGAAATTTCCGACAACATCTTGCCGGTGATTGCCAGCCAATACTTAGGCAATGTGGTTTTGGGCATTTTCATCGTCGGCATCGTCGCTGCCGCCTTTTCAAGTGCCGACTCGGCGCTCACGGCACTCACCACCTCGTTTTGCGTGGATATTCTGGGGATGAACAAATCGGAAACTGATGCCGCGCAAGAGCGAGGCAACGTAAAAAAACGCCGCATCGTTCACATCGCAATCAGCGCCATCTTTGTGCTGATTATTCTGATTATCGAGGCCATCGGCTCCGATAGCATCATCAACGCCATCTACAAATTGGCCTCCTATACCTACGGCCCCCTCCTCGGACTCTATTTCTGCGGATTATACACCAAAACGAAACCCGCAGACAAATACGTGCCTTATGTAGCCGTCGTATCGCCACTGCTTTGCATCCTAATCGAAACAATGGCGAAACACCTCTTCGATTATCGGGTTGGGTACGAATTGTTGTTGATCAACGCGGCCATTACCGCCTTGGGCTTGTGGATGCTCAGCATAGGAAACGGAAAGCGAAGAACATACTGATTTTTAATCGCTACTGTCCGATAAAAATAAACAGAGGGCCGCAGCGATGCTGCTCAAAACGCACAATGGAAAGCGTTTTTATTTTTGCGAAGCAAAATCCGGACGACTTCAGCTGCGACCTTTTTTCGATTCCTTTTCTTGTGTCAAGAAAAGAATGTCGGGGTTTGGAGCGGACAGCCCCGAAGAGAAACCGCCCCGCAGGGGCAGATAAGTTCAGCCCGATAATGAAAAGATAAGACGAGGGTTTAACGTATAGCAATATACAGTGGATATTGAAATTTTTATCAGACAGTAATAATTTTTTACAAACCGCTCAAAAACCGTAAAAAGATATGATTATCAAATCGGCCGCATTCATCATCAGCAATACCGACTATCGAAAATGCCCGCAAGACGGAAAACCCGAATATGCCTTTATCGGACGTTCCAACGTGGGAAAATCTTCGCTTATCAATATGCTTACCGATAGAAAAGGGTTGGCCATGACATCGGCCACACCCGGAAAAACCATGCTTATCAACCATTTTCTCGTAAACGACCAGTGGTATCTGGTGGATTTGCCCGGATACGGATACGCACGCAGGGGCAGAGAAAACAGAGAAAGACTGCGAAGAATAATCGAAGACTATGTGCTCGAAAGAGAAGCCCTTACCTCGCTGTTCGTACTGATCGACAGTCGCCACGAACCGCAAAGAATAGACCTGGAGTTTATGGAATGGCTCGGAGAAAACGGCGTACCATTCGGCATCGTTTTCACCAAAAGCGACAAGCAAGGCCCCGTGCGCCTGCAACAAAACATCGAAGCATACAAAGAAAAACTGTTCGAAACGTGGGAGGAGCTTCCGCCCGTTTTTGTTACCTCTTCCGAAAAAAAACAGGGCAGAGACGAATTGCTCAACTACATTGAAGAGATAAACAAAAACCTTCCGAACAGATAACTCACAATTTCAGAATTCTGATTGCCCCTCCCGCCACAATCAGGAAGACAATTAATCCGACAATCAAATCGGGATAAGCCGATTGGGTAAAATAAACCAACCCTCCTGCAACAATCACCCCCAGATTGACAACCACATCGTTCGATGTAAAAATCATGCTCGCCCGCATGTGGGCATCCCGGCTTTTACTTTTTTGGAGCATGTAGAGACAAATTGCGTTCGCAATCAATGCGAAAACAGAAACAACAATCATGGCACCGAAGGCAGGAAGCTCTTCCGGCCCGATAAAACGGCG
>JBGYGP010000176.1:0-13182 GCA_041820645.1 Proteiniphilum sp.
CATACCGGAGCCGTTGTTTCTCTCTTTTTCTCCCGAAAACAGAGAGAGAATAAGGTCTTTCGCCTTATTATTCGATGTTTTGCCGCCGGTAGATTTCGTGTTTAGCGTGGGGGGAGACGGCACTTTCTTGCGCACGGCGGCCGTTGTAGGGAAATCGGGAATTCCGATTATCGGGATAAATACCGGAAGGTTGGGTTTTTTGGCCGATGTAAACTTAACGGATCTGAAAGAGGTGCTCGGAGAAATTTCCGACAAAGACTTCAACATAGAGCATCGTTCCTTGCTCGAAACGATTATCGACAACGAAGCAGCCACTCCTAATGCTCTCAACGAAGTAGCCATCATGAAACAGGATACGGCATCGATGCTTTCGATTCACGCTTACATAAACGATACTTTTCTTACCTCTTATCAAGCCGACGGCTTGGTAATTGCAACGCCCACAGGTTCCACTGCTTATTCGCTGAGCGCCGGAGGCCCTATTCTGGCGCCTTCTTCTCCAAGCATCATACTCTCACCCATTGCCCCGCATTCGCTGACATCGCGTCCGCTCGTAATCGACGACTCCAGCCGGTTGAGATTCAGAGTGGAGAGCCGAAGCAACAGTTTTTTAGTATCAATGGACGGACAATCACAGATATTACACAAGGAAACAGAAATAGGTGTTCGAAAAGCCGACTATACTTTACTTATTCTCAAACGAAAAAAAGGGGAGTTTTTTTTGATACGCTTCGCAACAAACTCATGTGGGGCGTGGATGTAAGAAAATAGTATCGCATTTTGCAGCGATTTTATTGTAAATTTTGAATAAGATAAAAAATAACAACATGATAAAAAAGGAATTGTACTTTTTATTTTTCCTGCTTTTTCTATCGTGCAGTCAAGCGAAAACACAAAAACAGCATTCGGAGCCTGAAAAGACCGAACCGCCGGCGCCCATTACGCTGGTTTTCGGCGGCGATGTCATGCAGCACATGCCTCAGGTCAATGCAGCCCGCATAGCGGCAACGGATTCGTTTGACTATACGCCTTGTTTCCAATTTGTGAAACCGGTCATCGAAGGGGCGGATTTAGCCGTTTGCAATTTGGAAGCTCCCCTTGCGGGAAAGCCCTATTCCGGATATCCGCAATTTTCCGCTCCCGATGGAATTTTATACGGATTGAAAGATTGCGGATTTGATGTTTTTCAATTAGGCAACAACCACATCATCGATCGAGGAAGCCGGGGATTGGAGCGTACTATCGAGCAGATACAAGAGAATGATCTCTATTTCATCGGTGCATACACCAACCAAGAGCAACGCGACAAGCACTACCCGTTGATTATTCCGATCAAAGGGGTCAAAATTGCTTTCATTAACTTTACATACGACACCAACGGGCTCATTGTCAAAGAGCCGAACAGGGTGAATTACCTCGATAGCGCGGAAATAATCAAAGATATCGAATATGCAAAACAGCAAGAGGCCGATTTGCTGATAGCGCTTCCTCATTGGGGAACCGAATACCTTTTGCAGTCGGATAAGGAGCAGCAGCGTTGGGCGGAATTACTGATAAACAATGGGGTGGATGCTATTATAGGTTCTCATCCTCATGTGGTGCAGGAGGCCGAAATCCGCGAGTTTCACGAGAAGAAAATCCCTGTTTTCTATTCTTTGGGAAATTTGATTTCCAATCAGCGTAAGAAAAACCGATACGGAGGCATTTTCGTAAAAGTGGAAATAAGTCCCGAAAGCAAGCAGATCAGTTCGGTTTGTTACTTGCCGTTTTATGTACACAAAGGAAAGCTCAACGAAAAACATCAATACTACGTGATTCCTACACAAACATATTCCGACAGTTTGTCGAATATACAATTACCATCGGCAGCCTCGCGGGAATTGAAGGAATTTCACGAGGAAACTACAAAGCGGTTGCGAGATATGACTATCTGTCAATAGGTCGAAACAGCATCGCTCAACGAAGTTATGGGTTTCGATTGAAATATTTTACCGGACGGAGAATAACGTATTATTCTCCGTCTTCGTATTCTTCGTATTCTTCAACTGTTTTCGGTTCTTCCCGATGCGGGAACAGTCTTTCAAGTCCTATTATTATAAAAAAGAACAGTGCCATGAATACGAAAATCCCTATTATGCCGATTGCAGCCAATAAGATTGCTGTTTCCAATGTCGATGTCATCATTTTTTCTTTGTTTTTAAGCCAATAACGGTACTAATGTGAGGATGATGCCTCCGGCAACTACCGACCCTATTTGCCCCCCCACGTTGGCGCTGATGGCAGGCATCAACAGGTAGTTGTAGGGATCTTCCTTTTGTCCCATCTGGTGAATTACGCGCGCCGACATGGGGAATGCCGAGATGCCGCACGCCCCCACCATCGGGTTGATTTTGTTGCCTTCTTTGCGGAAAAGGTTGAGAAATTTGGCAAAGATAACTCCTCCGAACGTGTCGAAAATGAACGCAAACAATCCCAGTCCTATTATGAGTAACGTGTCTATCCGTACAAACCGTTCGGCAGTCATGGTACTGGCAATGGTTATCCCTAACAAAATCGTTACAAGGCTTGCCAATTCGTTTTGCGCCGAAAGCGAGAGTTTGTTCAGCACACCGCATTCGCGGATTAAGTTTCCGAACATCAGAAACCCAATCAGGGAAAGAGAAGAGGGTGCGATTATACCGGCAACTATTGTGATAACAACGGGAAATGCAATCAGAGCCTTCGGGGATATTTTCTTGTTGTTTTGCGTGCCGGCGCTCATTCGTATAAGACGCTCTTTCCGAGAGGTCAGCAGCCTGATAACCGGCGGCTGGATAATGGGTACAAGCGCCATGTAGGAATAGGCGGCAACCGAGATGGGGCCAAGCAGATTGGGTGCAAACCGCGAAGCCACCACGATGGATGTAGGGCCATCGGCCGCACCGATAATCCCGATAGAGGCGGCTTCTCGCAGGTCGTACCCCAAAAGCGATGCCAATATCATCGTCATAAAGATACCGAATTGGGCAGCCGCTCCAAACAGCAACAACGACGGATTTCTAAATAGCGGCGAAAAATCAATCATCGCTCCGATGGCAATAAAGATAAGTAACGGAAAAATTTCGGTGGCGATACCTGCATTGAAAAAGATATTGAGAACACCTTCAACGGCTTCGCCGGTGGCAGGGTCCGCTTGAGTGATGGCCGAGGACAATGGAATATTGACCAAAATAGCTCCAAAACCCATCGGCAGCAACAACGTCGGTTCGTAATTTTTGGCAATTGCCAAATAAATAAGAATAAGCCCGATGATAATCATTACCAAATCTTGCCAAGTCATCCCCGCAATGGCGGGTAAAAGTTGTTCGAGTCCCATTGATTCCATTTTTCAGAACGATTTAAAAAGGGTTGTATCTGCAAAAGTACATTTTAATTTCGAAAAAAGGATAAAAAAACGCTCCCTGTTCGACAAAAATTTTTTACTGTATTAAGAATCCCCGAATTCCTTTTTTGTTTTGGCTTCTGGCTTTCCGCCGTCAGACATTGGCATTTTTTCCCGCCGAAAAAGCCTCGCAAAGGCAACTTAAGTACAATCATGAAACAATTGATTCGAACGGCTGACACGTTATTTTGCGCCTTCTCCCTGAAAAGTCTGCCACGATAGTCTTGAAATTGTCTGGTTGTATTCTGCAATCAACTCATTTATCACGGTTTCGGCGGAAACAATTTCGTTAATCAGCGATGCCACTTGTCCGATTTCTAATTCGCCCTCCACCAAATCGCCTTCGAAAATTCCTCTTTTCGAACGCCCGCGCCCTAAAAACGAGCGAAGCTCGTCGGCCGATGCACCTCGATCTTCCATCTCTTGTACGGTTTGGTAAAATTCGTTTTTGATTAATCGGGTAGGGCTTACCTTTTTGAGCGAAAGCAGCGTATCGCCCTCCGCAAGCGAAATGCATCTCCGCTTGAACGCATCGCTTGCCGAACTCTCTTCCGTCAGGGCAAATCGGGTGCCTACCTGAATGCCTTCGGCACCAAGTGCAAAGACCGCCGCCATGGCGGAACCCGTTGCGATGCCTCCGGCAGCGATTAACGGCAAATCGACGGCTTTTCGCACCTGCGGAATGAGCGTGAGCGTAGTCGTCTCTTCACGACCGTTGTGTCCGCCCGCCTCGAAACCTTCGGCAACGACAGCGTCCACGCCCGCCTCCTCGCATTTCTTCGCGAATTTGGAGCTCGATACCAGATGCGCGACGGTTATTCCCGCGTCTTTCAGCTTAGCTGTCCATGTCTTGGGGCCTCCCGCCGAAGTGAAAACAATCGGCACTTTCTCCTCGAGCACAATCCGTATAATCTCCTCGATTTGAGGATACATCAGCGGGATGTTTACCCCATAGGGTTTATCGGTTGCCGCTTTACATTTCCGAATGTGTTCGCGCAGCGTTTCGGGGTGCATCGACCCTGCGCCAATCAGTCCTAATCCGCCCGCCTTGCTTACTGCCGAAGCCAACCGCCAGCCGCTGCACCATACCATTCCCCCCTGAACGATGGGGTATTTAATGTTAAAAAGTGAAGTAATCTTGTTTTGTACCATCCGAATAACTGAAAAAATTATTGTTTGCAAAGATAACTTTTCCGGGACAGATGCTCAATAAAATTTTTATTATTTTCACACAATTGATTTAATTTTATTAGCTTTGCACCTCTGTATTGGTGTAAAATAATTATTCATTGCAAATATGAACGTTTTAATCCTTGGTTCCGGCGGCCGCGAACACACGTTTGCCTGGCATTTAAGAAAAAGTAAATCGCTCAACAGACTGTATATAGCTCCGGGAAATGCCGGTACCGCTCTTTTGGGTGTCAATGTGCCTCTTTCTCCTACCGATTTTACGGCTTTGAAACGGTTTTCGCTCGAAAACGATATCGATATGGTGGTTGTAGGAAACGAAGATCCTCTGGTAAAAGGAGTTTACGATTTTTTCAGAGACGATGAAGACATTTGCCATATATCGGTGATAGGCCCTTCCCAAAAAGGCGCTCAGTTGGAAGGAAGTAAAGATTTTGCCAAGGAATTTATGAATCGCCACAAAATACCCACCGCCCTGCATAAAACTATAAAACCGGAAAATATTGAAGAGGGAAACCGGTTTCTGGAATCCCTTCAACCGCCTTACGTGCTGAAAGCCGACGGATTGGCCGCCGGAAAAGGGGTACTGATTCTCGAAAGTCTCGATGAGGCGCAAGAGATGCTTCGGGAAATGCTGCAAGGCAAGTTTGGTTCTGCGAGCGGCAAAGTGGTTATCGAAGAGTTTTTGGAAGGTATCGAATGTTCCGTTTTTGTACTTACCGACGGGAGTTCTTACAAAATTTTGCCGGTAGCAAAAGACTACAAGCGAGTGGGAGAAGGCAATACCGGCCTCAATACCGGAGGTATGGGAGCTGTTTCGCCCGTACCCTTTGCCGATAAAACGTTTATGCAGAAAGTGGAGGAACAGATTGTTTTGCCTACCATGCGGGGTATTCGGCAAGAGCATATTGATTACAAGGGATTTATATTCTTCGGATTGATAAATGTAGGAGGCAACCCAAAAGTAATCGAATACAATGTGCGGATGGGCGATCCGGAAACGGAAGTGGTTTTGCCGTTGATTAAATCGGATCTGCTCGACCTGTTTGTGGGAGTAGCTACCGAAACCCTCGATTCCAAGACCCTCGAAATCGACGGGCGGGCTGCCGTAACGGTTATGTTGGTTTCGGGCGGATATCCCGAAACGTACGAAAAAGACAAAATCGTATCGGGAATTGCCGATGTGTCCGATTCTCTCGTGTTTCATGCGGGGACAAAAACAGAAAACGGAGAAATCCGCACTTCTGGAGGAAGGGTTCTAGCCGTCACCTCATACGGAGAAACCATAGACGAGGCTTTGGAGAAATCCTATAAGAGCATAGAACAGATCTCTTTCGACAAAAGTTATTATCGAAAAGACATTGGTTTTGATTTAAAATTCTGATATGGGAAATCAAGAAAATAGAATATACAAGTCCTATTTTGTGGAATCACGCTTGCTCTCGGTTTTGATGTCGATTTTTGTCATGGGAGCTCGTTTTCTGATGTTTTGGAATAATGGGTTACGAGAATATGTTAGCCCCGATTGCAGTTTCGTTTGGCCTTACATTGAGCCTTATCTCTCGCGGTCGCCTTTTATCCCTTTAACATTAAGTACGGGTGTCGTGTTTATTATCGCTTTTCTTCTCTCCGAACTCAATGTACGGTTCGGCATTATTCGTTCGCGGACAACAATGCCGTTTTATCTCCCGTTAATTATTTTTAGTGTACACCCGCTTTTCATGCAATTTACGCCCGATTTGGTAGCAATCATTTTTATCGTTTGGGCTTTATTCCCCCTTTTGTCCTCGTATCAGCAACACCACAAGTCTGCGATAAATGCGTTTCATTTTAGCGTGTTGATAGCTGTGGCGGGGCTTTTTTATGTACCGTCGTTATCGTTTCTTATTGTTTGGTGGTTTGGGTTGGCCGCAATCGGTAATTTTTCGCTTAGGGCTTTTTTCTCTTCCTTGTTCGGAGTTTTCCTGGTCTATTGGATTATGTTTGCTTTTTACGTATTCGGAGACAATATAGGCGGATTTGTAATCCCATTTCAAAGCTCCCTCTTTATAAGGATTTACGATTTTTCTACTGTCTCTCAAATTACGGTGCCGCAATGGGGAGGAATTGTTGTGATTTATTTGATTTTCACAATGGCCATTCTTGCCGATATCCAACAACTCCGGATAGACCGGAATTTTACCAAAAAAGTGTTGGTATTCTCTAATACGGTCATTCTGCTCTCTCTGCCTTTGCAGATTTTGTTTTTTGGACAAACATTTTTCTGGTTTTATACCGCTGTGGCTTTTTTGTGTATTGTCTTATCGCACTACTTCTCCAATATTTCTTCAAAAATAGAGATAAACGGGTTTTATATCTTCATCGCATTTTTAACAGCCTACACTCTTCTTAATACTTTTACCCGCCTTTCTCCTTTTTAAACAAAAAACTCCTTTCTCTTGTTTTAATGGAAAAAGGAAAGGAGTTTTGTATGAAAACAAAAGTTTTATTCATTTTTATTGCCTCATTGGGGCTTTTATTGGCAAGTTGCGGCGTTCATAACTCCGCGCAATCCGGATCGAAACAAGTTGTTGCCGAAGAGATTAATGCTCTGGTAAATAACTTTGATTTCATGTTTGAGGCGAGTTATGCTCATCCTACCGGATACCGATCGATTTACCTTTCTCCTTATTACAGTGTGAAATTGTCTCCCGATACCGTAAATGCCTATTTGCCCTATTACGGGCGCGCTTATACGGCACCGATGAATCGCGACGAAGCGGGGATAAAGTTTACGAGCACCGATTTTGAGTATCGGGTAAATCCCGGCAGGCGGAAAGGGAATTGGCAAATTGATATCCGAACGAAAGATACCGGACGCGAAATATTACTCCATTTCGATATATGGGAAAACGGGACCGCGCGTTTGAACGTCATAGATCAAAACAGGCAACCCATTTCTTTTCAGGGAAATATCGTGTCGAAATGAAAAAGTTGCAGGAGAAAGTTACCCTTTGATTTCTTTCATAAAATTGTCTTTGTAGGTTTCTCCTACGGGAATTTCTTTTCCTGCGATCGTCAATCGGCTTTTGTTGATGCTGTCGATTTTGTTTTTCCGCACGATAAATGATCGGTGTACACGGATAAACGCATCAGCCGGCAACGCCTCTTCGATTTCTTTCATTGCCATAAGGGTGATGACAGGTTTGGAATGTTTTTGGGTGTAAATTTTAACGTAGTTTTTAAGCCCTTCCACATATAAAATATCATCGAAAAGTACGTGGATGATTCTGTAATCCGATTTCACAAAAAGCCCCCCTTCGGTTTTGTTTTCGGGTACGTGGTGTACATTTTGTTGAGCCAGAACGCCTTCGCGCCATGCGAGCGCTTTTTTGGCGGCTGTGAGAAAATGGGCATACGAAATGGGTTTGAGCAGATAATCGAGGGCGTTTACACTATATCCCTCCAAGGCGTATTCTTTAAAAGCAGTGGTGAAAATAATCCGCGTCCGCTCGTCCACAAAACGAGCGAATTCCATGCCGTTGATAAGCGGCATCTGGATATCCAGAAAAATAACATCGGGTGCACGGTTTGTAATCTCCTGCATCGCCGCTTTTGCCGACGAGAATTTTCCCGTAAGTTTCAAGAACGGCGTATTGTTCACGTACGACTCCAGCAGACTCAAAGCCAGCGGCTCATCGTCCACAATCCAACAATCGAGCGTTGTGTTCGTCATTTTTCAAATGTATTTATAATCAAAATAGTAGAATATACGTTGTCATCGATTTCGTTGCGCCACATATAGCGGTAGGGATAGAGCAAATCGAGCCGTTTCTGTACTTGTTGCAGTCCGATTCCACTTCCGCTGCGGTCAGAATCGCTTTTCGGGAAACAGCTGTTGCGGCATACGAAATAGACATTTCCATCTTCTTGTTCCGTGAGTTCCATTTCGATAAACGACGCTTCGTCGTTGCTTACTCCATGCTTGAAGGCATTTTCGATGAGCGAGATATAAATGAGCGGAGCTATCTGCGTAGTACTCCCTTCTGGAATGCGTATTATGCTTGTAACCTTTACGTTATCGGTAAGCCGGAGTTTCATTAAATCGATGTAGTTGGATATGAAATCGGCCTCGTCGCGAAGCGGAACAAACATTTTTTCGTTTTCGTAAAGTAGATGGCGCAACAGCTCGCTCAACTGCATGATTGCCGGCGATGTCTGTGGAGAATTGAACTGCGAGAGCGCATAAATGTTGTTGAGCGTGTTGAGTAAAAAGTGTGGATTTATCTGATTTTTCAAGTTTTTCAGTTCGGCTTCGGTCATGGCTTTTTCCATCTCCTTTTGTTTCGATTGCATAAACCCGATGCGTTCCGTTGTTTTCATTACCGTCCCCAGTGCCGCCATAAAGATCAGGGAAAACATATCGCGGATAACAAACAGTATTACCGGCATTTGCGGCGCATCGGGAGGAGGTTTCCTCAACGACGGCTGACTGAGTATGTGTTCTATCTCGTGCCATACGTGCAACAAAAGCGCGAGTGCAGCAATGATGGCGATATTGAGTAGTATGAATCCGGTAATTTTCTTTTTAAACAACAATTTATCTACCAAGTAGAAATAGTTTGTGTAGAAAACTACCGTAAATGCAATCGAAAGCGGAAAAAACTGCAATATCTCCCGCCACCGGAACAAGCCCTCGCGTTGCGCAAACACAATGGGTATAACGAACACGATGCTCCATATAAGCGCATGAATGAAGATATTCCCTCTTCGCCGAAGCGTTGTATCGACCTGTTGTTCCATATCAAGTGCAAATATATTCATTTTTTTTATTTTTGCAGTGAGTCAATTGTTTGATTGTCGGAAAGTAGGAAGAGGAAATTCGGAAGCAGGAAGAGTCGATCTTTGTTCTTTGTTCCTCTTTTACCATACAACTATTCATACCGGATTGCTTCGATCGGGTCGAGTCTGGCAGCTTTTTTAGCCGGATACCATCCGAAGAAAACGCCGATAGCCGAGCACACGAAGAAGGCGATAACCACGCTCCACGATTCGATGAATATCGGCCAACCGGCAAAAACTTTCACGCCGTACGACGCTACAAAACCGAGCAACACGCCGATAATTCCTCCGGTGATGCTGATGAGGATGGCTTCGATAAGGAATTGCGAGAGAATATCGCCGCCGCGTGCTCCCACGCTCATCCGAAGCCCTATTTCCTTGGTGCGTTCCGTTACCGAAACGTACATGATGTTCATAATGCCGATACCGCCCACCACAAGGCTGATGCCTGCCACGCAAGCCAGCAAGATGGTCATCAAGTCGGATGTGGAGGTGAGCATGCTGCTCAACTCTTCCTGCGAACGGATTTCGAAATCGTATTTATCGGGATTGCTTATCCGGTGGTTTCCGGCAAGAATGGCGGTAATGCTTTCCACCGCTTTGGGGGTCAAATCTTCGGTTTCGGCCGAACAAAAAATACCTTGTAGGTAGTTTATGGCTAAGATTCGTTTCTGCACGGCGGTGTAGGGTGCCAGCACCACGGCATCCTGATCCATTCCCATCGTGTTGTAGCCCTTGCTTTCGAGTATGCCGATAATCTCAAACGGAATGGAGTTGAAGCGGATAATTTTTCCGATGGGATCTTCGCCGTCGGGGAACAGGTTGTCTGCAATAGTTTTTCCAATCACACACACCTTGTTGTTCTCCTCAATATCAACATCGGTAAACATATAGCCCGATTTTACTTTCAACTGCCTGATTTCGAGATACGACGGTGTTACGCCCGAAATACTCGACGGGTAATTGTTGTTCTGATAAATAAACTGTCCGCTGCTGCTCACGTTGGGAGAAACCGCTTTGACGTATTGCGCATTGTTTTTGATGTCTTCGTAGTCGCTGTTTTTAAGCGTTTGGATGTTCGACGCGCCCATGCGCACGCCGCCCGTTCTCTCGGCATCGTAGGGCATGATCATGATCATGTTCGACCCCATTTCGGAAATCTGCGATTCGATGCTGCGTTTCGATCCTTGTCCGATGGCCAGCATGGCGATGACCGACGCCACGCCGATGATGATGCCGAGCATCGTGAGAAATGCGCGCATCTTGTTTTTGCTGATGGCGCGAAGAGCTATGCGGAATAAATTGGATAAGTTCATTGTCGGGTTGTTTTTTGGATTTTGGAAGTACGAGGTTTGGCAATCACTCTTCTTTGGGAAGTTTTTCCAACGCTTCGGCTGCCGATAGAATGTGGGAATTGTGAGTGTCTTCGATGATGCGTCCGTCGCGCAGCACGATGTTTCGTTCGCAATACGAAGCGATTTCGCTGTTGTGTGTTACGAAAATAATCGTGCGCCCTTCGCGGTGCAGTTGCTGAAAAAGTTTCAGGATGCTGAATGAGGTTCGTGTATCGAGATTTCCCGTAGCCTCGTCGGCCAGAATTACCGACGGGTTATTGACTAATGCCCGCGCGATGGCTACACGTTGCATCTGTCCGCCGCTCATCTGGTTGCTTTTGTGCATCAGTCGGTCGCCCAAATCAACGGTCTGCAATGCTTCGACGGCGCGTTTCCTTCGTTCTTCGGACGATATGGCGCTGTTGTACATGAGCGGGAGTTCCACGTTTTCGATGGCGGTGGTATTTGCCAACAGGTTGTAACTTTGAAATACGAACCCGATTTTCCGGTTACGGATGCGTGCCCGCTGGTCTTTGTTCATCGATTGCACCGATGTGCCGTCGAGCAGATAGGTTCCCGATGTGGGCGTATCGAGGCAACCCAAAATATTGAGCAACGTACTTTTGCCACTTCCCGATTTTCCCATGATGGTTACAAACTGCCCTTCCTCGATGGAAAACGATACGCCTTTGAGTGCATGAACGGTTTCTTCTCCCACCAAGAAATCGCGTTTTATATCTGTCAATTGAATGATTGTCTTCTTCATATTTTCTCTGATTTTCTGATATTGCAAAGATGCACGGCTGTGTGTCTTTACTCGTAATCGGCAACACTATCTCGGTCCGCCTCCGCCGCCTCTTCTGGGGGGTTGGGGCATAAACGGGCTGCTGTTGTTGCTGTTGCCGGTGGTATCTTTGTCGGATGTCGGCAATGCTGCGTCCGAACTGCCGCTTACAACCACTTTTTCTCCTTCCGAAAGTCCCGAAACCACTTCGGTAAGCGTACTCGATTGACTGCCTGTTTCAACCTCTCTGGGTGCAACCTGTGTTCCGTCCAACACCCAGATGCGTTGTTTGCCGGATGTTTGCGGTTGTGCCGGCGCGTTGTCGGGCGAAAACGATAATGCTTCCGTAGGAATGGTGAGTACATTGTTTTTCTCGAGCGTATAGATGGATACGGTGGCGGTAAGCCCGGGTTTAAGTTTCAGATCGGGGTTGGGTGCATTTATAACTACTTCGTACGTTACCACGTTGTTGCTGGTAGTGGCCGACTGGCGTACTTCGGTTACTTCGCCGTCGAAAACGGCTTTCGGATAGGCGTCCACCGTGAAGGTGGCGCGTTGTCCCTGCGCCACGTTGCCTATATCGGCTTCATCCACGTTGGCTATTACGCGCATCTTGGTAAGGTCGTTGGCAATAGTGAAAAGTGTCGGTGTGGAGAAACTTGCCGCTACGGTTTGCCCCTCTTCTACTTCGCGGCTCAGCACAACGCCGTCGATGGGCGAATAAATTTTGGCGTAACCTAGATTGGTGCTTGCCGTCTGGTAGTTGTTGCGGCTTACGGTGTAGTTGTTTTCTGCCGTTTCGTAGCTGTACTGTGCCGATTCGTAATCGGCACTGCTCACCAGTTGTTTTTCGTAGAGCGCTTTGTAGCGTTCGAAATTCTTTTGCTGGTAGTCCAGCTGGCTTTTTGCCGATGCCATCGAGCTCTGTGCCGACGAGAGGTTTGCGGAGAGTACCGTCTGGTCGAGCTCCGCGAGCAGTTGTCCTTTGGTTACTTCGCTGTTGTAGTCCACGTAGATTTTCTCCACGCGTCCGCTTACCTGCGTGCCTACTTCTACTTTCGTTATCGGTTCCAATGAGCCGGTACAGGTAACTAAACTCGATATGTTTTGCCGGCTTGCGGGTACGGTTGCCCATGCGTTGTTTTCGTTTTTACTGTTTTTGCACGAAAAAACGGTAACCCCTGCTACAAGCGCTGTTGCCGATAGGGACAGAAGGAAAAGGGTTGATTTTTTAGTTTTCATATTTCTGGGGATTGACGGAGCCGGATTGCATGAAATCGGTTCGGCTGCTTTTATGTTTTGTTGATTGTTATCTGTTTTTTTTGAGAATAAAAATATGACGGGTATTCGGACAAACTCCGAATGTCAGATGATTCCTTGATAATAATCGAGTATTTTCCGGTTCATCAGCGCGGTATATTTCGCCTGAAGCAACTCCTGCTGCGCGCTTATCAATGTATTTTTTTCGGTAAGCAATTCGATGGTATTTTTCAGTCCCAGACGAAATTGCTCGTCCATCACATCGTAGCTTTCCTGGCTGCTTCGCACTTTTTCTTCGGCGGCAAGGTACTGCGCCTGTGAGTTGAGCGCGTTCAAGTAGGCCGTTTCGATATTGGCAAAGAGCTCTTTGTAAA
>JBGYGP010000177.1:0-9765 GCA_041820645.1 Proteiniphilum sp.
ACGGCCGGAAGCATACAGAACTTCTCCTACGCATTCGATGTGCAAAAGGGCAACCTGCTCAGCCGAAAAGACAACAGACAAAACAAAACCGAAACATTCGGCTACGACCACCTCAACCGCCTGAGCAGCAACCTGTGTTTTTATCGGGCAGCAGTCGTATTTTATTGTTTCGTTGGAATAAAAAACCTCCGTTGGAGTTGTCCCCCCCCTTCGTTCGGGGATAAGGCGCCGCGAACGGTTGTTTCGCCTCGCGGGCGGGGGTTCGGAGGCAATCAACTCAACCCTTCAATTTCACCCTTCACAATGTCAATACGTTTAGCTTGCGGATCGGCCGGAAGCCCGGGCATACGCATCATCTCTCCGGCAATTGCCACAATAAATTCCGAACCCTGATTGATTACCAAATCGTTTATTTTAAAGGTAAAGCCTTTGGCTACGCCGTAGGCTTTGGGGTCGGCGGAAAACGAATATTGTGTTTTGGCAACGCAAACAGGCATCTTTTCGAGGTGAGTACCCTGAATTTTTTTGAGCATCTTCTGTGCTTTCTCACTGAAAACCACTCCTCTGGCTCCATAGATTCCCAAAGCGATTTTTTCCACCTTCTGCTCAATCGTATCGTTGTCATCGTAAGTAAATTGCAACGGGCGAGAGGGCTCGTTTTCCACCGCATCCACTACCGCTTTTGCAATTTCTACCGCACCATCGCCCCCTTTGGAGAAGGCATCGTTGATGGCAAATCGCACATTTTTCTTTTCGCAGAAAGCGCGAACAGCCTCAATCTCCTCCTCGGTATCGAAATGGTAGCGGTTGAGAGCGACAACTACGGTCTGCCCAAACGCGGCCAGATTTACAAGATGGCGCTGCAAGTTATCCAGCCCTTTTGTCAAACCCTCCATGTCCGGCTCTTTGATGAGCTTTTCCGATACGCCTCCGTGCATTTTCAGACCCTGAGTCGTAGCCACAATCACAGTAGCTTTGGGCTGCAAGCCACTTTTGCGGCATTTGATATTGAAAAATTTCTCGGCACCCAGGTCTGCACCGAATCCGGCTTCCGTAATCACGTAATCGCCGAAAGTCAATCCCATTTTCGTAGCCAAAACCGAGTTGCATCCGTGGGCGATGTTGGCAAACGGGCCTCCATGCACAAAAGCGGCAGTATGTTCGGTGGTTTGCACCAGATTGGGGTTGATGGCGTCTTTCATCAGCGTCGTGATTGCTCCAGCTACGCCCAAATCTTTTACCGTAAACGGATTACCGTTGAGTTTGTATCCGAGCAAAATGTTCTCGATGCGGCGACGAAGATCTTCTTCGTTTTCCGACAGGCAGAGAATAGCCATCAACTCGGAAGCTGCGGTAATATCGAACCCCGCTTCCTGCGGAATGCCGTTTCCGGCGCCAAGCCCCGTAACGATACTGCGCAGGCTGCGGTCATTCACATCGAGAACGCGTTTCCAAAGCACCTCTTTTATTTCGTCTTCGGTACCGCGAACGCGGAAAATATAATTGTCCAACAAAGCCGAAATGGTGTTGTGAGCCGATGTTACGGCATGAAAATCGCCCGTGAAGTGCAGGTTGATGTTTTCCATCGGCAACACTTGCGCGTATCCGCCGCCGGCGGCTCCTCCCTTCATCCCGAAAACAGGCCCCAGAGATGGCTCGCGAAGAGCAACGACAGCCTTCCTGCCTATTTTATTTAATCCCAGCGCCAACCCGATAGAAACCGTAGTCTTACCGATTCCCGCTTTGGTAGGAGTAATGGCAGTAACCAAAACAAGGTTGCTTCGCTTTATCTTCTCCTCATCGACCAACTTCAAAGGAATTTTGGCCATGTGCCTGCCATAACTCACTACTTCGTCACGAGCAATCCCGATGGATTCGGCCACATCTTTGATTTTATTCAGAGGTGTTTCTCTTGCAATTTGAATGTCTGATTTCATTGTTGTTTGAATTAATTTATTCTGTTTAATTTATTCTCGAGAACAATTAGCATATCACGCAACCGGGCTGCTTCCAGAAACTCCAGCTTTTTGGCTGCAGCCGACATCGCTTTCTTCGTCTTTTCGATTTGAGTGTTCAAATCTTCTTTCGAAATATATTCCGCCTCCGCTTCAGCCGCCACCGTGAAATAGTCGGGTTCTACGTATGCCGTGGCTTCGACTGCGGCAACCTCCTTCGTCAATACCGACGTCTTTTTCTTTATGATTTGTTGAGGCACGATTCCGTGTGCTTCGTTGTATTTTATTTGCTTCTCTCTTCGGCGATTGGTTTCGTCGATGGTTTTTTGCATGCTGTCGGTGATTTTATCGGCATAAAAAATGACCCTCCCCCGAATATTTCGCGCGGCGCGCCCCGCCGTTTGCGTAAGCGAACGGTGCGAACGCAAAAAACCCTCCTTGTCGGCATCCAAAACAGCAACAAGAGAAACTTCGGGAAAATCGAGCCCTTCGCGCAACAGATTAACCCCAATCAACACATCGAACAAACCGGCTCTCAAGTCCTCCATAATTTTCACGCGTTCAAGAGTTTCCACATCCGAATGAATATAATTGCAGCGAACATTGTGCTGTGTAAGGTAATCGGTAAGCTCTTCGGCCATTCTTTTGGTAAGCGTAGTAACCAAAACACGCTCGTCGCGCTCCACCCGCTGTTGGATTTCTTCCATCAAGTCGTCTATCTGATTCAAGCTGGGACGTACGTCGATCGGAGGGTCCAACAATCCGGTAGGACGTATCAACTGATCGACAACGATGCCTTCCGATTTTTCCAATTCATATTCGGCCGGCGTCGCACTCACAAAAATGATTTCGGGCGTCAACGACTCGAACTCTTCGAACCTGAGCGGCCGGTTGTCAATAGCAGCCGGAAGCCTGAAACCGTATTCCACCAGATTTAGCTTTCGCGAATGATCTCCGCCATACATGGCTCTGATTTGCGGAACAGTAACATGGCTCTCGTCGATTATCGTAAGGTAATCCTTCGGGAAAAAATCGAGCAAACAAAAAGGGCGCATCCCGGGTGCACGGCCATCAAAATAGCGGGAATAGTTTTCGATTCCGGAGCAATAGCCGAGTTCCTTGATCATCTCCACATCATACGAAACACGCTCGTATAGCCGTTTTGCCTCGTAAGGTTTCCCTATCGACCGAAAAAAATCAACTTGCTCCCCCAAATCGAGCATAATTTGATCTACCGCCCTGTGAATGCGTTCTTTGGTAGTTACAAACAGATTGGCGGGATAAATCCGGAAACTGTCCAGTTGTTCCGTCAAAACTCCCGAAACGGGGTCTATCGATTCGATGCTTTCAATCTCATCGCCCCAAAAGATCACGCGGACAATGGTATCGCTATAGGCCAAAAAAACATCTACGGTATCGCCCTTCACCCTGAAATTTCCGTGATCGTATTCAGCGGTTTCGTTGCGCGCATACAAACTTTCGACCAATCGCCTCAGAAACAAATCTCTTTCGATGGTTTGCCCCTGTCTGATGTCGATTGTAGTTTTGTTGAAATCTTCCGGATTACCGATTCCGTAGAGGCACGAAACGGAAGAAACCACGATGATGTCTTGCCGCCCCGACAAAAGCGAAGAGGTGGTTGCCAAACGCAATTTCTCGAGATCGTCGTTGATTGCCAAATCTTTTTCAATGTAAGTATTGGTCGATGGGATATAGGCTTCGGGCTGGT
Source organism: Proteiniphilum sp. (assembly GCA_041820645.1). GTDB lineage: Bacteria > Bacteroidota > Bacteroidia > Bacteroidales > Dysgonomonadaceae > JBGYGP01. The sequence continues at coordinate 3,685 of JBGYGP010000177.1, forward strand.
AATAGTCGTAATACGAAACAAAATATTCGACGGCATTATTCGGGAAAAAACCTTTAAACTCAGTGTATAACTGAGCGGCCAACGTTTTGTTGTGACTCAGCACCAGTGTCGGTTTATTGATTTTCTGAATTACATTGGCAATGGTAAAGGTTTTTCCCGAACCGGTTACCCCCAGCAACGTCTGATACGGTACCTTGTCGTGCAACCCTTCCACCAAAGCGCGGATGGCTTCAGGTTGGTCTCCGGTAGGTTTAAATTGCGATGTGAGTTGAAAATTCATTTGGAATTTAAACAAATCTTTTTCGGGAATGTTCGAGAGAGTTCAGGGAACATTCCCGAAAGGTTTTGTCTCGTAAATCGAAACTATTTGAAAATTCCTATCGAGCTCGGCATGAACAATATATCCGGCGACACTCTTCCACTGCCCCTTTTCCGATTTATAAGATTTACGAAGAGGAATATGGCAAAGGAAATTGTTGTTCATGTTTTTCTCGTAAGCGATATGTTGAATATCGGGAACAAATTTGATAGAGGGGAGCGCCGATTTAGAACCTGCCACAAGCAATTCTCCCACAATCTTTTCGCGCGAACCGCCGCCGACATTGAAAAACCGGAAAACGGACAAAGCCAGATGCTTGCCGATATTCACCGCATCTACCGCCGAAAGCGCCGTGAAAAAACCGTCGATAGTCAGTTTTATGCTATCCAAATCGGTTTGCGTAACCGGATACGACTGAAACAACATATCGTATCTTTTTTCCGCTTCGCCAAAATAATCGCCCGAAAACTCACCGCTTTGCGCCATTAGCATGTAGTTGGAATAACTTTCGGCGGTGTTGTCGTTTAGCGCGGCAACCCATGAGAGCGAGTCCAATCTCGTATTAAGCAGGGAGATATAGGGGCTTTGGGGAAATTGCGTTTTGAAATCGCGCAAAGCAGCCGTATTGTCCGAAAATCGAAGTTTTTGCCATTCCGATGCCTCATTTTCTTTCAATTGAAACAGCCTTTCTTTTGCCGAATCGATATAATCCCCTTTCGGATGTTGCTCGATGTAAGCCAAATACCCGCCGATGGTATTGATTTTCTCGGCAGCATCCCAAGCCAACCTGTCCAGATTCGAGGAGCGGATAAAGTACATGTAAATAAAAAAAGAAACAACCGACAAAACAACTACCGACAGGAGTCCGAGAACGGTTTTTTTCCCGTTTTTCTTTTTAGGAGAAAGTACGGGAAACTCTTCAACCGTTTCTTTTGTTTCCGTCTGTCCCGCGATTACGGAACCGGCCGAACTTTCTTCCTCCGCAACCAACCGGTTGCCGGGAACAAAAACTTCGTAATCTTTTTCTATCTTATTTTTACAATCGGCGCAAAATAAATCGGAATCCGATTTTTCCTGCTTGCACAAAGGACAATATCGAGACATATTTATTCAAAATTTAGAACGCAAAGATAAATAATGATAGCCGAACGACGGCATGTTTTAAATTTGTTTTTGCTGAAAGCAGCAAAATTCGTACATTTGGAAATCATTAAATAATCCGTAAAAATGATTGAAATTATTCGTGCCGGCAAAAATCATATCAAAGATATTCAAGCGATATCCGACGCGGCGTGGCCACAGACATTCAAAGATATTTTATCGCCTGCTCAGATACAATACATGATGCATTGGATGTACAGCGACGAATCGTTGCAAACACAAATGGATCTAAAAAAACATTGTTTTTTTCTGGCAAAAGAGAACGATGATTTTTTGGGCTATCTGTCCATACAACACAATTGCGAACAGAGTGGCAAAACCAAAATTCACAAAATTTACCTCTTGCCCGGCCAACAGAAAAAAGGCATCGGTAAAAAGCTCATAGAAACAGCCGAAAAAGAAGCCCGAAAGCATAACGAAACAGCCATCTACCTAAATGTGAACAAACATAACGCAAACGCTATCGGATTCTATAGAAAAAACGGATTTTCGCTCGTAAAAGAAGAAGTTATCGACATCGGAAACGGTTTTGTGATGGACGATTATGTATTTGAAAAAAGGATAGTATATGAATAACTTTTTGAAAAAGCGCATCCGAAGTTTCAAGTATGCTTTTCGAGGCATCGCAACTCTTTTTCGCGAAACGCCAAATGCAAAAATTCATTTGTTTTTGGCGGTGTTGGCGGTTGTCTCGGGATTGTTTTTCTCCATCTCCTCTGCGGAGTGGTTGGCGGTGATTATCGTTATCGGATTGGTTTTCGCGCTGGAGGCGGTAAACAGTGCCATCGAAACATTGTCCGATGTTGTGTGCAAAGAGCGGAATCCGTCGATTAAGAAAGTGAAAGATTTGGCAGCAGGAGGTGTATTGCTCGCTGCACTTTCGGCCTTAGGGGTGGGTATTTTGATTTTTTTACCGCGAATCATCCACTCACTATTCAATTAAATGATCGATTACAAAGCATATATTTCCGATATAGAGGAAATCTCCGCTTCGGGATTGAATTTCAACGAAAAACTTTCCGGATTGAAAAAAATTCTGGAGCATTTGTCGAGAGAACTCACTTTGAATGAACCCATTCAGTTTCCCACCCTGTTTTCGCAATTGGTCTTTCTGGCTCACAGACATCACATCCCCAATCAATTGGAGTGGCAACTACAGCACTTGCGCGTTTGCGCCAAGGAGGGCGGCAAAAGGGAAGAAAAACCGACAGAAACCGAATACTTGCAACACAAAAAGGCGTTGCTCGATTTTATCCGTCTTCTGGCGGGCGGCAAAGTAAAACCGAACGAAAATCGGTATTACGAAACAGCCCAACCCATAAACAAAGAAAACAAACTTCGCGTTCAAATCCTTCGAATCGACAAGGAAAAAGCGGAAATAACATGTGCAGCAGAAAGCCGGCCGGGAGAAACCATCGCCGTAAAATACGACATACCCTCCGATAACCATGCCCTTAACAGTACCGTCGAAAGATTTTGGAAAGGCGCACAACTCAACCTCATCGATTTTTCAATCGACAAAGAGGGTTTCTTGCACCCCAAGCTTATCGTCTTGGAGCCCGATTATCTGATTGACGCATCGGCTATCGCCGAATGTTTTCACGACTATTGCACCTCTCCGATGCACTATTTCCGCAATAAGTTCGAAACACTCGAAAACCGCTCATACCTCCTGTTGGGAAATTTGGCAAACTTTTTTCTCGACGAACTGATTTTTGCGCAAAACCCCGACGATGTTTCTTTCGATAAAACATTTCTGAAATCGTTCAAACAACTACCTTTCGAATATACGAGCTGCCGCGACATCGCGGCTGGAAATGATTTCAGAGCATTTATGCAAAAAGCGCGAATGCAGTTCGAAAACATCAAACGGGTCATCACCACAGACTTTGCGAACGGAAACATCGATGTGCATAAATGCACTCTCGAGCCCTCGTTCTTTAGCGAAAAATACGGGTTTCAAGGCCGTTTGGACTTGCTCCAAATCAATGCGGATACCTACAAAATAGTAGAATTGAAATCGGGCAAACTCCCCTATCCCAACTACGATACGGGCAAAATCGCCCTTAATCACGAGGTACAAACCGGCGTTTACCGATTGATGATTGAAAGTGTATTCGGCGTGTCTCCGCGCGATGTGGAAGCGGCCATCCTCTACTCGTCCGGAGATATTCCGGAAACCAACTTGCGTTTTGCGGCCGAATTTCAACAATTGGAAAAAGAGATTATCAATGTGAGAAACCACATTGTCGCCAACGAATATGCCGTGATGAACGGTGACAACGATACGGTGAATGGCTTGTTTCAGGAGCTTTACGCCACAACCGGTTTCGCGCAGAAAACCGCTAAGTTTTACACGCAGAAAATCGAAGATTTCAAATCGGTTTTACAGCAATGCAGCCGCACGGAATTATGCTATTTTTTCCGGTATATCCGTTTTGTTTCGGGGGAGTTGTATCTGCAAAAAACAGGCGAGGCGGAGTACGAATCGCCCACGGGTATGGCAGCCCTGTGGAACAGCGGTTTTGCCGAACGTGCCGAGGCGTTGGATGTTTTGTTCGATCTAACCATTGAATCGATCGACGATTCGGGCAACGACATGACAATTATTTTCCGCCGGAATCATGCCGAAAACGACATCGTAAACTTCCGCGAAGGCGAAATATGCATCGTTTATCCGCGTCGGGATGAAAAAGACACGGTACTCAACCGGCAAATTCTGAAAGGGAATATCGCCGCCATTGCCCGCGAATTTATCGAAATCCGTTTCCGGAACAAACAACGGAACCGCGCATTCTTCAACGAAAACAAATTTTGGGCAATTGAGCACGACACGCTCGATACGTCTTACAACAACATGTATAAGAGCCTGTTTGCATTTATAAATGCGCCTGTGCGAAAGCGGAAATTGTTGCTGGGACTGGAAGCGCCGAAAGCCAAAACGACGGAGCAACAGACGACCGTTTATCCCGAAAATATTATCCAAAGAGCGTTGGCGGCAGAAGATTATTTTTTGATTGTAGGGCCGCCCGGAACCGGAAAAACGTCCATTTTCGCACGGCGGTTAATAGAGGAGTTTTACGCAAAACCCGCCACAAACATATTGGTTTTGGCTTACACCAACCGTGCGGTAGATGAATTGTGCGAGGCCATAAACGCCGCCTTCGGGAAAAACAACAATAAATTTATCCGCGTAGGAACCGAACTCTCGTGTGCCGAAGAACACCGTAGCCGGTTATTGCAAAACATCTCGGAAAGAGCCGGAAACCGCGAAGCATTGCAGCAGGAGATACGGAATACATCTATTTTTGTTTCCACGCTGGCGTCGATAATCGGGAAACCGGAACTTTTCGAGCTTAAAAAATTCGACACGGCTATTATCGACGAAGCATCGCAAGTTTTGGAACCGCAAATCATCGGTTTGCTCCCTCTTTTCGATAAGTTCATCCTGATTGGCGACCACAAGCAGCTCCCGGCCATCGTCCTGCAAAAAAAAGCCGTTTCGGCTATCCGCGAACCCGAACTCATCGAAACAGGAATTACCGACTGCGCTCATTCGCTTTTCGAGCGTTTGCTGCGCCATTGCGTCCGCAACAACTTCACACACGCCTACGCTCAACTCACGCATCAAGGCAGGATGCACAACGAAATCGCGGAGTTCGCATCAACTCATTTTTATCCGCACCCCCTTTTGCCCGCGTCGGAATGGCAATCGCAGCCGTGGGAATCATCGTTTCCCGATACCGATAATGTTTTTTTGCGAAATGTATCGAAAAACCGAATCGCATTTTTCTCTACGGAACAGGCCAAAACGCAAGGCATCTCTTCGAAAACCGATGATAATGAAGCCGATATCGTAGCGGAAATCGTAAAATCCATCGAAAAAGTTTATGTACACGACGGACGTAATTTCGACACTCGAAATATCGGAATCATCGCACCATACCGCAACCAAATCGCGCTTATCAAACACAAACTCGCAGAAGCGAATATTACGGATTACGAAAATATGATGGTAGATACGGTAGAGCGTTTTCAAGGAAGTCAACGCGATGTAATTATCATTTCGTTCTGCGTGAACAAACCGTATCAATTGAATTTTCTGTGCAACCTCAACGACGACGGCACGGTGGACCGCAAGCTGAACGTGGCGCTTACGCGTGCACGCCAACAACTGTTTATGGTGGGAAACCGGCAAATTCTCAGAAAACATCCCGTTTACGCCACGTTGATGGAATTTTTGAAAAACCGGACGGTAATTATTTAAAATCGAATACTTCCTATATTCGGATTCCGTTTCTACAACCCTTCCATCATCACATCGGCACATCTCTTCTGAGAAAATTCTAAAACAAATTTCTCAGAAACTGTTTTGAATTTTTCGTACCGCCTCCGTCAATTGCCCGAAGCCTCCCCAAATTTATTTTTACGTTCGGGCAGTTGCCCGAAAGCTCCCTCACTTTATTTTAACATTCGGGCAGTTGCCCGAAGCCTCCCTCACTTTATTTTAACGTTCGGGCAGTTGCCCGAAGCCTCCCCAAATTTATTTTAACGTTCGGGCAGTTACCCGAAGCCTTCCCAAATTTGTTTTAACGTTCGGG
>JBGYGP010000178.1:0-2970 GCA_041820645.1 Proteiniphilum sp.
GCGATGGTTTTCCCGAAAACGGGATGGAGAGTATGCGGAGAAATTTCGAAAAAAGGGTCAAGAACAAAAGTTCTCAAATGAAGCCGGGGATGTGGAATTATCAAACAGGGTCGGTCGATTTGCAAATCGTCGTACATAAGAAGATCGATATCGATCACTCTGTCCCGGTAGATGCCGTTTACCGACTTCCTGCCCCTGCCCAGCTCTTTCTCAATGCACTCAATAGACAAAAACAGACTATACGCATCCATATCGCAAACCACTTCGCAAACGGAATTTACAAAATCGTTGCTCGAATCAAACCCTTCGGGAGAGGTTGTATAAAAAGCGGATCGGACAATAATCGTTCCAATCCGCTCGGTTATTTTTTGATAGGCGGCATTTATGTTTTGTTCCTTATCGCCCAAGTTGGAGCCAAAAGCCAGAAAAACATGATGTTCCGCCATCCTTTCATCAATCTACTATCAACATGGCATCGCCATAAGCGCCGAAATGATACCCTTCTCTGATTGCTTCATCGTAAGCATTCATTACCTTTTCATATCCGCCAAAAGCCGCTGTTACCATCAGCAGAGTGGAATACGGCAAATGAAAATTCGTAATCAATGCATCGGGCAGCACAAAATCGTAAGGCGGGAAGATGAATTTATTTGTCCATCCGTTTTTCGGTTTGATGTGTCCGTCGGTGCTGATTGTGGTTTCCATAGCGCGCAAAACCGAAGTTCCCACGGCGCAGATAATATGTCCTCCGTCTTTGGCGGCATTTACGCTCTCGCACAATTCGGGGGTAACAATCAGTTGTTCGGAATCGATTTTGTGTTTCGTCAAATCTTCAACATCAATCTCCCGATAAGCGCCCAATCCGTGATGCAGGGTAATAAAACCTCTGTCGATATTGCGAATTTCCATCCTCTTGAGTAATTCGCGACTAAAGTGCAAACCCGCCGCCGGAGCAACTACCGCTCCTTCATTAGCCGCAAAGAGATTTTGATATCTTTCCGCGTCTTCGGGTTCTGCCGTACGCTCCATGTATTCGGGGATGGGAGTTTCGCCGATAGAAAAAAGTTGTTCTTTGAACTCTTCATAAGGCCCGTCGTACAGAAACCGCAAGGTTCTGCCACGCGAGGTGGTATTATCGATGACCTCCGCTACAAGCTCCTCGTTCTCTCCGAAATACAATTTATTGCCAATTCTTATTTTCCGAGCCGGATTTACCAAAACATCCCATAAGTGTTGTGCAGGATTTAGCTCTCGAAGGAGAAAAACCTCTATTTTGGCACCTGTCTTTTCTTTGTTTCCGTAGAGTCTGGCCGGAAAAACTTTTGTGTCGTTGAACACAAAAAAATCCTTTTCATGAAAATAATCGAGAACATCCTTAAATCCCCGATGCTCCAGTTCGTCGGATTTACGGTGAATAACCAGCAACCGCGCATCGTCACGATGCGGTTTCGGATATTTGGCAATCAAATTATCCGGCAAAGTAAATTTAAATTGTGAAAGTTTCATTTATCAATCTTTTTCTCTTTTACATTTACGGAAGAATATTTTTATCGAAAAAAGCATCGAGCTCATCGACCTTTAAACAATTTTCTATCCCAATATTCTCTATTTTAGAGCGCTGCAATGAAATCAAATGCCCTCCCGATTGCAAACTCTTCCCGATATCGCGCGCCAAAGCTCTTATGTATGTCCCTTTCCCGCATGCGATGCGCAGCTTGATGATCGGCAAATCAAAATTCAGCAACCGAATATCGTCTATAACCAACAATTTGGGTTTTAGTTCAATATTTTCATTCTTTCTCGCATATTGATACGCTCTTTTTCCCTCGATTTTCACGGCAGAATACACGGGAGGCACTTGCTCTATCTCTCCCACAAAATGCTTTAAAACAGTCTCTACCATTTCCCGTGTGATATGCTCCACAGGATAATGTGCGTCTGTCTCTGTTTCCAAATCAAAAGAAGGAGTAGTAGCGCCCAGTTTTATTTCGGCAACATATTCTTTCGTTGTCGCTTGCAATCGTTCTATCTCTTTGGTTTTTTTGCCGGTACAAATAATCATCACACCGGTTGCCAGAGGGTCAAGTGTTCCGGCATGTCCTACTTTCAGCTTTTTGATTTTCAGCCTGCGACACAACATTGCGCGAACATGACCTACTAATCTGAAAGATGTCCAATACAACGGTTTATCGATATAAAGAATCTCTCCCTCAATAAAGTCCATTAAATAATATTTGAAATTGTTCCCGAAAGTAACAAAACAATTAACCCCACACCGACCACAATACGGTACCAGCCAAATGCCTTAAAACCATATCGTGTAAGGAAATCGATAAAGAATTTTATCGCGACGACAGCAACCGCAAAAGCCACCAGATTGCCAATGAACAACACGGTAAAATTATCTTTCAGCATTTGCAAATTCACAGGGTCTTTTATCAGTTGGTAGAATTTGTATCCGGCGGCGGCAGCCATAGTAGGTACCGCCAAGAAAAACGAAAACTCGGCCGCATTTTTTCTGTTAAGCTTCGAACTCATACCTCCAACAATGGTAGCAAACGAACGGGATACCCCCGGAATCATCGCAATACATTGAAAAAGGCCTATTTTCAAAGCTCTCCGCCAAGTTATCGATTGGTCTTCCGACGTATTTACAAACCATTTATCAACAAACAGCATGACAATCCCTCCGACAATAAGCATAATCGCCACAACGGCAACGTTTTCCAGCAGATTATCGATCTGGTCGCTGAAGAAAAGCCCCAAAATTCCTGCGGGTACTACGGCAACAAACAGTTTCCCGTAAAAATCGAATTTATAGAGAAACCGCCTCAGATATGTGAACATTTTTTGAGCTTTCGATTGCCCTTCAACAGCGTTTTTGTCAAAAACCTCAATTTTATTGAGCCTGAAAAATCTTTTCCAATAAAGCACAATAACCGAAAGGATGGCCCCAAACTGGATGATGAC
>JBGYGP010000179.1:0-5162 GCA_041820645.1 Proteiniphilum sp.
ATTTTTTGCATCTTTTTATTGTCCGTTTACGTCAATTACCTTATTTTGTTTCACATAAAAAACATATCCCTTTACTTGCTCGAAGCCCATCTCGCGGATTATTTTTACATAATTTTGAATCTGACGGATGTATTTTTTCTCTTCGGTATCGCCGAATTTATAGTCCACCACAACAACATTTCCAGCATCAAGCATTATTCGGTCAGGACGGCTGGTGTTGAGATCGGGTCGGAGGAGCTGAGTCTCATTTAATACTTGGTATTTTCCCGAATACCATTCTTTTACCGTGTCGTTCGATAGTGCTTCCTTGAGCATTTTTGAAATTTCGTTTTTTTCGTCGGCGGTGATTTCTCCCGCGAGAAAGCGTCTCTCGACGGCATTGTCCAGATCGTCCAACCGATTGATACTGCTGACGATTTCGTGCATCATTATTCCGTATTCCCGTTTGCCGTTGTCCGAAAAAAATCCGGTAGAGTTTAATCGAAGTCTCAATCGGTTGTGAAAAGGGATGGATTGCCATCTTCCGGAATCGATTTTTTTAATTTCCGGTGTACCTTTTTTATTGATTGTTTGCTCCGGTTTGCCGTATTCAAAGATTTGATTTCCGGCTTCCTCCCTTATAAATTGGGCAAAATTGTTTTCCGGATTATCTTGCAAAACTTTCCACGTAAGGGAGGAAATATCCTTGATATCGTCTCTCTTGGGCATCGGAGCAAACGCCGTTATCGTGTCTTTGGCACGGGTAAACGCCACATAAAGCAGGTTGATGTTGTCGAGATAAGTAAATACCTTTTCTTCGAAATATTCTTGATGAAAAATGGTCTCTTCGAGTTCTTTCCGGTACAGCACGGGAATAACGTTAATTTCGTTGAATGGCGCAGTATTGGGGCGGCACCACAAAATCTCGCTATTGTTGCCCTTGTGGTCGATCTCCCATGAGAGAAAAGGCATTATCACCGCTCCAAATCCCAATCCTTTGGCCTTATGGATAGTAAGAATGCTGATTGCATCCTGTTCGCCCATCGATTGAAGCGTTTTTTTGCATCCTTTGTCGTCCCACCATTGAAGAAAATCGTTGATGTTGGACGAAACCTGCGTGCTGTATTGCAGTACTATATCCATAAAGGATTGTACATAAACGATTTCGCTACTATCGATGGCATTGTCGCTCATGGCAAAAAACGATTCCACCATTTCGTAGAAAGGGAGGGAGGCTATTTGGAAAAGTTTTGTTTTCAGTTCGTCGGAAAAATCGTTGCGCATATTGTTGAAAAAGCTACCGATTGCTTCTTGGGGCATCAAGTGTTTGTGAAACCGATAAAACTCGTAAACGGCAATCATGCGGATGATTTCGTTGTCTCTGTTTTGGAAATAACGAAACAGGGCGATTACTGATTTCACACTTGGCGAATTGCCTATGATGAGCGCTTCGGTTGAAGTAAAATCGTACCGGTATTTCGAATTGCGGTTTGCTTGAGCATATTGCAACAATTTTTCGGCGACAACCGTAGCTTCGTTGTTTTTCCTGACCAAGATAGCAATGTCTTTAAGACTAAAACCACGGTCTTGCAGCTTTTCTATTTCCTGTGGAAGTTTCTCTAAGGCCTCTGCTTGCCAATCCTCTTTCTGTACCGCATTGCCCAGAAAAGTGATTTTCAGATGCCCTGCATCGGTGGTTTTGTTTGGAGAGACTTCCTGAAAAACATGCCGATATGCATCTGTAATTACCGTTTCCCATCGATTTCGCGACGAAACGATGGAATCGAAAGTTTGTTGCAATAATCGGGATGCCGTTTTGAAAAAAGAGTTATTGAATCGGATGATTTTGGGTTCGCTTCGCCAATTAGTATTCAATATTTCGGTTTCAACGAAACGCTCCTCCAAATCTTTCGGAACCTGTTGTTCCAACAATCGCCAATCGGAATTTCTCCATCGAAAAATACTCTGTTTTACATCACCTACAATAAGATTGAAACGTCCTTTTGCAAGACTTTCGCGTACAAGCGGCCTGAAGTTGCGCCATTGCATAGCCGACGTGTCTTGAAACTCGTCAATCATATAATGCTCTATACGTGTTCCGGTTTTTTCGTAAACGAAAGGTGATTCGCTCTCTTCGATGATTTTATTGAGAAGTTCGGTCGCATCCGACAGAAACAACATGTCATTCTCACGCTGATATTCGCGCAATCGTCGACGAATATCGTTGAGAATTCCCAGCGTGTAATAGTTTTTCAGAATACTTTTTGCTGTTTGATAAAAAAGAGTATCGCCGAATAGGCCGACCGTTTGCTTTACGCAATCGTTAAGCCCCGCATAAAAGGCAGATTGGATATCGGAATGTTTATTTTTCTTGCTTCCGAACCATTCATCAAGGTTATCAGCCTTTTTGTAGAAGCTGTCCGACGGTTTTTTAACTTCTCCGTTTGCCAATTTCACAAAAATCATCAATCCCGAATTTCTTCCTCCTTTGAAATCGCCAAAATCGAGATTAAACCTATCCATCAGGCTGAGAGCTTGTTTCCCAACAGCTATGAGTTGATTTTCCCATTGAGATACAATTTTTTCGAGTTTCAGACGATAGTTTTCGAGATTGGTTTTGTCATGAATTTTTTCTTTGTCGTCTTTCGAAAAAAGCTTGTATTCTTCATTGAAAAGCTCATTGGCCAAATTCCCTATCAATTCTCTGATATTCCATGTTCTGCCCTGCTCTATCCGGCTTTTCATATACGATAAAATCCATTCCGTGAGCTTTTTGCTGTCGGCGTTATTGAGTTCCAAAATCATCAGATCGATTATTTGCGAAAGGGTGGCGCTTTGGTCGATTTCGAGCTTGTATCCGCCGGAAAGCCCCATTTCGCGGGTAAAGGCTCGCATGGTTTGCTGGAAAAAACGGTCGATGGTACTTACCGAAAACGCCGAGTAGTCGTGCAAAATGTTTTCGAGAATTTGTCTTGCTTTTTCCCTTATCGTTTTTTCCGGCAAAAGAGTTTTTTCGTAGAGCATGCTAAGGTATTCCGATTTATCGCCGTTTGAGAGCGAAAAAAGCTCTTTTACGATGCGCGACTTCATCTCATCGGTGGCTTTATTGGTAAAAGTAACCGCAAGAATATGGCGATAGTTGTTTTCGGTGTCGAAAAGCAGCCTTAGGTATTCGCCCGTCAGCCGATGTGTTTTTCCCGAACCTGCCGATGCTTTGATGAGCAACAACTTTTCGGATTCAGATGATTCGTGCTTTTGCATAACCTTCTTTCTGCAAAATTTCCAATGCTTTTTGCCGGAAGTCTCCTTGTAAAATAATCTCTCCTTCCTTTGTAGAGCCTCCCACACCACATTTGGTCTTCAAGTGTTTACCCAATATTTCCAAATCGTGGTGCGTGCCTACAAATCCGGTAATCAATGTTACGGTTTTCCCTTTTCGGTTGCGCTTATCGAGGCTGATTTGCAAAGGTTGTTTGGCTTTTTCGATGGTGTTTTCTTCCTCTTGGCTTTCTTCGTGATAATGAAAGTCCGGATTGGTAGAGTAAACAATGTCGAGACGCTTTTTCCAGTCATTCATATCATTTCAAGATTATAGTATAGTTATTTCATCTAAGTTAAACATGCTTTACTTCTAACGATTCAATCACATTTATAATATAATCGCCCATCCGTTCGCATTCCGAGATAATATCCATATAAAAAACACCGTTTTGGTACGAATACACATTATTATTAAGGTTTTCCACATTTATCCGTTTCAACGCCGTACGTTTTTCGTTAATAGAACTTTCCAGTCGTTTGCTTTCGGCAAGTTCTTCTTCCGTAATTTTTTGATTTTTCAACATCAGCTTCATGTTTTCATGTGCTTTATCCAGCAACTCATACATGGAGTTGATGTTAGCGAGAATGCTTTCTTCGAAAACAGCGCCAGCTTCCATTTTGCGTTTCAGGTGGCGTGCAATGTTGACGTTCGAGTCTGCAATGCTTTCGATCTCCGATACTGCACGCAGGATGGCGCGAACGCGTTCCTTACTCGCATTGCTGAGTTTTCCCTCGGAAACTTTACTTAAATAGGATCCGATTTCAACTTCCATTCTATCGCAAATATCTTCATACTTTTCCGCCCGTTTATACAGTTTGAGAAACTTTTTATCGTTGTGATCCATGTTTGTCATTTTCTTCACAAAACCAAACATTTTTCTCGTTCGTCCAACATATACCTCCACCTCTTTCTCTGCCTGAATAATCGATAATTCCGCCGTTGAAAGCATTCCTGTAGAAATATACCGGAGAATGAACTCTTCGTCATCTTCTTCCCCCGGCTTAGGACGGATAATCCTAAGGCATATTTTTTCGTACAGATTTACAAACCAGATCATCAGGGATACGTTGCAAATGTTGAACATGGTATGAAACAACGATAATCCGTATGATGTAGCAGCTTCGTACTTGTGAAAGATTTGTTGTTTTCCGACCAAATCGCCGCTTAATTCCGATGCAGGAAGACTAATTATCTGGGAGTATTCTTCCGGCGAAAGCGATGAAATAAACGCCGACATACCTGCAGGATTTATCGGTCCGTACCGACCGACTACATATTCAACCGCATAAACGAAATAGTTAAACAGAAAAAGCATCCAAAAAACGCCTAATACGTTGAACAAAAAATGAGCGAAAGCGGCTCTCTTTGCCGAAATGTTTGCAGGAATCGCGGCTAAGTTAGCCGTTATAGTGGTTCCGATGTTCTCGCCCATGATCATCGCTGCGGCCGATGGAAAATCAATCCATCCTTTTGTCGCCATAATCAATGTTAAAGCAACGGTTGCACTCGAAGACTGAACAAGAATGGTTAATGCCGTACCAATAAGCAGAAAAATCAAAACCGACCAAATACCCAAATCGGAGAAGTTTTGCACGAACGATAATACTTCAGGGTTGTTTTGAAGGTCGGGCATGGAGCCTTTCAGAAAATCGAGCCCCATAAAAAGGAAAGCAAAACCGAAGATGAACTCGCCCAGCGATTTATTTCGATTTTTTGATGAAAAAATCAGGGGGAGCGCAAGTCCCATCAAAGGAATGGATAATACGCTGATGGAAAATTTCCCGAACCCGAACAACGAGATCATCCAGGCTGTTACCGTTGTCCCGATGTTCGCACCCATGATTACCCCAATGGCTTGAAC
>JBGYGP010000180.1:0-2729 GCA_041820645.1 Proteiniphilum sp.
GTTGTAGGAATAGACAAATATTCCTGCAACATAAAGAATGCTCACAAGAAAAATCAAACCTATTTTTATTCGTATCCGGTGCTCCGGAAAATTGCCGGGTTCCATTGTCTCTCGTTTTTCCGTCCCAAATATACAAGATATATTTTAAATATCGCATATTCGCCCGCGCTTATCCGGAAGAGAAAGAAAGATCGGCGAGAAAAAGCAGTGCCGGAATATCCGTCCAATATGCTCAAGACGGTAATTTTGAGCATTGCCAAGAGACATCCACAAAAAAATCAAAACAGTTTCTAAATTTCCCTAAAATGTTCGCCGGATAAACTCAAATGCGTAACTTTGCAGTGTTATTTTTAAAACTAAAGAAAATGAAACGGACTAATATTTTGGTTGTAACGGCAGTAGCCTTATTGGCTATCGGTTGCTCCAACAAACAATCGAACACTACCGCCGATTCTACGGACTCAACCACGATGGAGGTAGTTACAGACAACGGTTTTTACGGTACCTACGAAGGGGTTTTGCCATGCGCCGATTGCCCGGGTATTAAAACCACGCTTACAATCAACGAAGACAACACTTACGACCTGAAAAGCGAATACTTGGATAAAAAAGAGGGAGTATTCGAAAAGAGCGGTGTTTACAACATCGTTCACAACGGCGCAGTAATTGAGTTGGTTACCCCCTCTTCGGGCGATAAAACGTACTATAAGATTCTGGAAAAAGCAGTCGCTTTGACCGACACAAGCGGTGTCCTTAACGAAGGCGAACTTGCGGAACACTACATTTTAAAGAGAAAATAAGACTTATTGAGTAAAACCGATTTTTAGAATCGGTTTTACAAAAGGAAAGCTGCCGGAGTGGTCGATCGGGCTTGACTCGAAATCAAGTGTACGGGCAACTGTACCGGGGGTTCGAATCCCTCGCTTTCCGCTGAAAAGAAAAAAAGAGTTTCAAATTGGTATTAGGGGAAAAACACCGTAAATAACTGGCATTTACGGTGTTTTTTTTATGTCTGAATTAAAATCGATATTTTTCAACAAAAATCTCCAACGCAAAGACAGGACGTTTTCAGTCAAAAGCAGACTCAGGTCATCAACGACCAATTCACTATATTGTTGAGCTACGCTCTGTCCATCAATTTTATATTCGTTGATGGCGCATTAAAAAGTTTCAAGGTATTTATGCATAAGTCTCGATACCGGATAATTGTCGATCTCTTGCGATACGATTTTTTCGGAATTATGAGGCCGAAAAACCTCCTGCCCTGTTATCCTTATCCGATAAAAGGTGGCGTAGATCACCTGATGTGAAAGGATATGCTTAAACCGTGCCTCCTTTTCGAATTGCAACAAGATGTTTTCGGGGAACAACGCTTTGAAACGTTCCGTTTCCGCCAGAACTTCAAAAGGGATGTTTTCGGGGGTTTCGATAAGGGGAAATTCGTAAAGGTTTTTCCAGATATCCCGGTTTTCGCGTTTGGAGATAAAAGTATAGTCGTCTTGCCGGATGTGGAAATAATGAAAATAGCGGTTTTGTTGTTTGGTTTTACCCTGTTTTACCGGATAAAATCGAGTGCTGCCCGCCGCGAAAGCCAAACAATGCTTTTGGAGCGGGCATTCATCGCATCGGGGATTGAGCGGAGTACAGACCATCGCGCCCAGGTCCATCATGGCTTGGTTGTGGATGGCCGGGTTTTGTTTGTCGAGTACCGATTGCGCCATTTCCGCGAACAAACGTTTCCCGCTGCTTCTATCAATGGGTTCCGAAATTGCAAACAGACGGGAAAGTACCCGGTAAACATTTCCATCGACAACGGCATACGGTTCTCCGAAGGCAATAGAAGAGACGGCCGATGCCGTGTAGTCGCCAACACCTTTTAGCGCGCGAATGTCGTTGTATGTCTGCGGGAAAACGCCTGCGTGTTTGGCTGCGATTTCTTTTGCCGCTGCGTGGAGGTTTCTTGCGCGGGAATAGTAGCCGAGCCCCTGCCAAAGTTTCAGCACCTCCTGTTCCGATGCTTCGGCAAGGGTTTTTACGTCGGGGAAGCGGTTCACAAACCTCAGGAAATACTCCTTTCCCTGTTCGACACGGGTTTGTTGCAAAATTATTTCCGAGATCCAAATAGTATATGCTTCTCGCGTTTCCCTCCAGGGGAGCTCCCTTTTGTTTTGAGCATACCACCGTTGCAGAAGCGAAGAATAAGCGTTTTTGTCCATAACTGATAAGAAAACAATCGTACAAAGCTACCTATTTTCGCGAAGAGTAGATAAAATTGCAGAAAAAAAATAAAATTAAGCCGGATTTATTTTTGAGGATAAAAAAAAAGCTATATATTTGCATTCCAAAATTTTATAATTTAATCAATTCATTCATTAAAAATATAAGAAAATGACAAAAGCAGACATTGTAAATGAAATTGCAAAGAGCACAGGTGTAGATAAGGCATCTGTATTGGCTACAGTAGAATCTTTTATGGAAGTTATCAAAGGTTCGTTGGCAAAAGATGAGAATGTATATTTGAGAGGTTTCGGCAGTTTTATCGTGAAAAAGAGAGCGCAGAAAACTGCCCGTAATATCTCCAAGAATACGACTATCATCATTCCGGAGCACAATATCCCCGCATTCAAACCGGCCAAAACTTTCCTTTCGCAGGTAAAAGAGAACAACAAATAATTATTTTCATCAGTAGTAATTTTTAAATTATAGAGAAAAATGCCAAGCGGAAAAAA
>JBGYGP010000181.1:0-4315 GCA_041820645.1 Proteiniphilum sp.
ACTTTCGGCGGATTGGTTACGGCTGTGCGCGAAGGGCAAACGAAGCGGGGGACGCCTTATACCATTATGACTATCGAGGATTATCAGGGCTCTTGCGAATTGGCCTTTTTCGGCGAAGACAGTGTAAATTTCGGCCGCTTTGCACGCGTGGGGCTGGCCATTTACCTGAAGGCAAACATCGCACCCAAAAAATACAAGCAGGAGGAGCTGGAGATAAAGGTAGGCTCCATCCACCTGCTCTCCGAAATAAAGCACAAGCTGGTAAAAAAGATTACGTTGCAGATTCCTATTTCGGAGCTCGACAAACGAATGATTTCGGAATTATCGGCATTGATAAAGAACAATTCGGGCGATTCGTTGTTGTATTTTCAAATTGTCGGCGAAGCGGTCGAGATGAACGTGGAACTTTTTTCGAGAGGCGCAAAGATAGGGGTTGACAGAAACGTGATCAACTACCTGAAAGATGTTTTAAAAATCGATTTCAGAATCAATTGACGCCTGCGAGCCGGATAAAAATATTCATTCAAAAATAATAAATTAAGAAAAGTTATGGCACTTCAAATTACGGATGCAACACTCGGCGAGGTGTTGGCAACAGACAAACTGGTGGTTATCGATTTCTGGGCGGAATGGTGCGGCCCCTGCAAGATGGTGGGCCCCATCATCGACGAGTTGAGCGAGACATACGAAGGGCGCGCCGTTATCGGCAAGGTGGATGTGGATGACAACGACGAGGCCACCTCGAAATACGGTATCCGCAACATCCCTACCGTTCTCTTTATCAAAAACGGTGAGGTGGTGGATAAGATGGTGGGCGCCGGCGCGAAAAATCTGTTTGTCGAGAAAATAGAGAAAAACCTCTGATTTTTCGGGGCGATCCCGCCCGCCTGTTCCGGTTTAAAAGAGCTGCTTCAGAACGAGGCGGCTTCTTTTTTTGATACTCTTCCCTTACGGTTGTTTTGTCCGGTCTGGAAAATCGGAGAGGTGGATAGTGCGGGAAACCGCATCGGATGACAAACATTCCGGCCCGGACGAAGCGTGTCCCAAGTTGGACAAAGAGTGTCCCAAGTTGGACGAAGCGTGTCCAAAGTTGGACAAAGAGTGTCCAAAGTTGGACGAAGAATGTCCCACCCCGTACGTCGAATATTCTTTATCGAAAAAGGAGGGATGTATCGCGGGGCTGAAGCCTCCGGCATGAAACGGGAGCCCCTCGGCGGGGGAAAGGGTATTTTCCGTTGCGTCTTTTCGGGGCGACTGCCCCTACCCGACCTTATCCGTTGCGTGCGCAATTTCTGGCAGCCGGTTGCGAGAGGCGGGAACGGGGGAAATTGAAAACGGTTTCGGACGTATAGCCCGAAACCGTTTTGTTGTTGTTATTTCAGTACCTCTTTTTTACCCAACAAAAAGTTATGCTTGAGGCTGAACTTCGTTTTCTTTCGGATTTGGCCCGAATTGGTTGCTTCCCGGCTGGCTGTCCTGCAACACCATTACGAGCAACCAGATACCTCCCACAAGCGGAATCAAAGATACCAGAATATATACCCAGTCTTTGCCGATGTCGTGCAGGCGGCGTACGGTTACGGCTATTCCGGGAACAAGTACGGCCAGACTGTATATTCCGGCAAGGAAAGAGAACAGCCCTATTATGAATGTGGATTTCATCGCTCCTCCGATTCCGATAAACAGATAGAGAACGAGAATAATGAGGATGTTGAACAGGAAAAACATCCAATATTCTTTCCTGCGTGCGCGGCCGTTAAAATCGGCATACTGTTTTAATACTTTTAAATACCAGTTCATAAATAAAAAATTTTAAATGTTTATAATAATTGGGTAAAGTTGTAACTGTTCGAAGCGTTATTTTCCGGTCTTTTCGTCGGCTTTGGCTTTCATCCGTTTCACCCGTTTCTCGGTTTCGGGATGCGAGGAAAAGAGGGCGCGAAATTTCGACTCCTTGGGAGCATCTTCCGACAATTGGAGGAGTTTGTTCAGTGCGTCGTGCATGGCATAGGGGTTTACGCCGCGTTTCACCGTAAACTCGAAGCCGTAGTCGTCGGCGGCATTCTCCTGCTTCTGCGAATATTGTGCTCCGGCAAGAGCTTCGGCCAGCGCTCCCAGTTGCGATTCGCTCAGTTTGGCGGCAGTTTCGCTCACCGCTCCGGCGGCGTTGGCGGCGGCAGAGCGCAGGTAAGCGTTGCGCATGGCATCTTTCGAATCGGTGTTTACGACGTGTCCTATTTCGTGTCCGATAACGGCGAGTACCTCGTCGTCGGTCATTAAATCCATCAGTCCGGCACAGACGCGCACGCTTCCATCGCCGCAGGCAAAGGCGTTTACGTCGATTACTTCATATACGCCGAAATTTACGGGCATTCCGTCCACTTCGGTAACTCCCTGCGTGAGTTTGGCGAGGCGTTTGCCGTATTCGCTCTCGGGCGAAGCCAGCGGATTGTTGGCATCCATCCACTCCATGTATTCGCGGCTCAGTTCGGCAATGTCGGCATCCGTCAGCGTAACGGCTTTTACGGTTTCGCTGGCGGCTTGGGTCGCTTTGTCGAGGTTGATTTTCTTTCCGCCGATTTTCAATTGGGCGTTGGCGGTAAAGCTTACCGTACACAGAAGTGCGAGGCTGATAAAAAGATTTTTTTTCATTTTGAATCGAATGTAAGTTTTGAGATAATTAATGGGATAATAAAGTGTTTTGTAGGGAAAATCCTTTTCCCTCTATGTTTCATATATTATTGTTTTTTCGTTCATACCGTTGTGCGGCTCTATTTTTTCGGCCGCCTGCAGGAGTTTGTTGAGAATGACGCGGCAAATTTAATAAAAAAATGTTTTAAAATGATAAATCGCTCTTCAAATCTGCAATTAATTTTGCAATTCGAATCCGATGTTCGGAATCTGTTCCTGCGCAACCTCCCTTTTTTTGTTCCGTCTTCGGTTCGGAAAACCGTCTCCGGCGAAAATTTGCTTCGCACACTCTTCGGAAGGGTGCCGGGTTATCCGCAGCGGGAAATCGTCCCTCCCGAAGAAATCGACGAGGGGCGGGGCGAAACCGGGAACAAACAGAGCCATTACGGCAGCATTACCGGTATGGGGGAGTGAAACAAAAGCGGGAGGATTGTATTGTAACAAGAGAGCCGCACGAGAATTGTGCGGCTCCGTTTGTGAGGTTGCTATTTTTTCCGTTTTACGGGAATGCTCGCCACCTGTCTGATTTTTTTCAGGTCGGAATAATCGTAAAGGAAGAATCCGTCGTCTCCGACTGTAAAAAGAAACTTGTCGAGAGGAATCACATCGTAGGTTTTAATATCTTTGAAGTGAGCGATAAGATTTTGGGGGATTTTCAATTTGTCGGTTACGTCGAAAATCTTCAACCCGTCGTCGCACAAAAAGAGAGTATTTTGGTCTATCCCCAGTCCGTAGGGCTCTTTCATCGCGTAACTGGCAATCGTGTTGTTTATTTTGTAATCATCGGAAAGCTTTATCACATCCAGCCGGTTTACGGTATTGTTCCGGCAATCTGTTCCGCCCCGCAGGGTAAGGTAAGCGTATCCGTCCTGAACGACCACCGGGTCGCAGGAAGTAATGTGCCATAACGAACTGATTTGTTTCGGCGCCGACGGATTCTTCAGTTCGAGGATAATCATTCCGTTGGTGGTGCCCAGAAACATGTGGTCGTCGTACAGAAACATGGTTTCCACATTCCATCCGATGCCCTGCGTAATCACCTGCACGGGATTGGAAGCCTCCGAAACATCGAAAACAAACATCTGGTACTGATCTACCGTGTAGAGGTAATCGCCGTAAAGCCCGAACCGGGCCATGGAGCCGCCTTTCCCGAACGATGCTGCCGAACTGCCGCCGACATTCCCGGTCAGCCCCGAATTGTAACTGAATTTTGCGTAATCCTCCCTCCATCCGTAGTGGATGGGGTAGGGGATGTATTCTTCGAGTTTGTTGTGTTCGCGTTTTTGTTCCCATGCCACCACCACGCCTTTCTCTTTCTCTATTTTGCCCGTTCGCAACCGGTTGCCGGTAGGAGGAACCGTATAGGGATAGATATCTTTCACACGCCCCACCTCTTTTACCTTGCCGATGTCGGAGAGATCTATCGCTACCAAATCGATGTAGCTGTCGGTATAGAGCGTTCGGCCTTTTATGGCGATATCGACACAACCGGGAACCTCGACAAACGATACGTTTTTGGGATTCGACGGCGTGGATACATCGATGATATGGAATCCTTTGAATTTTTCCACAATCAACAGATAATTGTCTTTGTAGTATATTTTTCCCGGGTTTGTCAATTCCT
>JBGYGP010000182.1:0-4729 GCA_041820645.1 Proteiniphilum sp.
AAATATAAACTGATGTAAAAAATTGCCATTATTTACGATTCAAGTACCCACAACACCGATGTAAAAGACGTTTCTGCCGACAGATACACTTTCGACGATTTAATAGCTTTCAGAAACGGAGAAGCTGCAAACCGTTTCACCGAAGAAACTGAACGTCTTTTTTTGGCAATTCGGCTTTGTGTAGATGTGGTGCGGAAAATAGGCGACAAAAAATTAAACGAATATTCGCCCGAAGAAAATTTCACGCTCGGTTACGACCGTGTGCAGCAATGTGAACAATATTTGAAGTACAAAAAACAAAAACTAAACATAAACATTTACACAAGCGAAAAAGCTTATCGGGCTTGTGTATAAACATTAAAACACGAAAAAATGAAAACAGTAAAAATCACCTCTTTTGCATTACTCAGCCTATTTATTATTGTTGGCTGCGCGCAAAACAAGAAAGAAAACAGCAACGAAAACACTACCGAAAAAACGGAAATAATGCAGGTTGACGCCTTGCTAAACAATGCAGACAGCTACGTAGATAAAGTGGTAACGGTTGAAGGAATTTGCACGCATATTTGCCGGCACGGCGGGAGAAAGATTTTCTTGATGGGAACAGACGATACCAAAACCATCCGCGTGGAAGCGGGCGAAGAAATTGGAAGTTTCAAACAAGAAACAGTAAACAGCATTGTTGAAGTTACCGGCGAACTGAAAGAACAACGCATCGACCAAGCCTATCTTGCCGATTGGGAAACCCGCCTGAAAGAACAAACCGAAGAAAAACACGGCGACGGAAAAGAAGCCGGATGCGCCGCAGAGCAAAAAGCGCAAAACGAAGCGCCCGCCAACACCGTTGAAGCACGAATAGAAAATTTCCGCAAAAAAATTGCCGAACGCAAAGAGAAAGAAGGTAAAGATTATCTCTCGTTTTACTACATCAACGGACAATCGTATCAGATAAAATAAACATATCCCATACAATGAAAATAAAAGCTACAACCATACGAAAATGGTTGCGGATCATTCATCGGGATTTATCGTTTTTCTTTTCCGGTGTGATTATCATCTATGCCGTATCGGGCATTATGCTCAATCATCGGAAAAGCATCAACCCCAATTACAGCGTTAAATTGCACCAAATACAAGCCGAAGGAATTTTCCCGATGCGGCAAGACAATGTGTCGGAAACCGATGTGCTGAAAATGCTTGCGCCCATAAAAGAAGAGGCAAACTATACGAAACACTATTTCCCCGAAACCAATCGGCTGAAAGTGTTTCTGAAAGGCGGTTCGTCGCTCGAAGTGGATATCCTCACCGGCAACGCCCGATACGAAGCGTTGAAAAAACGCCCGATAATCAGCCAATTTAATCGCCTACACTACAATCCCGGGCGTTGGTGGACGGTATTTTCAGACCTGTTTGCCATTTCGCTCATCGTTATCACCCTTACCGGAATTTTTATCAACAAAGGCAAAAAAGGATTGTGGGGGCGCGGCGGTATTGAATTAATTGCCGGAATAATTATTCCGGTGTTGTTTATGTTTTTAATGTGATGAAATCTGAGAGAAACATCCTATTCTTTCTTATTCTTGCGTTGTTTGGTTATAACTTCACACCCATTTTTGCTCAAAAATCAACATACAGCCTGAGCGGCACCGTGAAAGATGCAGCAACAAAAGAAACCATTGCTTTCGCGACTGTTTATTTGGAAGATTTACAAACAGGTGTATTGAGCGATGAAAACGGAAACTTCTCTCTTTCCGCTATTCCGACAGGGAAGCATCTGCTATCTGTTCGGTTTTTGGGTTATGCGACCCAAAAAGAAACCCTTATTTTGAAGAGTGATACTGTTTTTCACTTCGAATTGAAGAGTGATAACTTTCAATTACCCGAAGTTAACGTCATGGGAAGAACAAAAGAAAAAAGCGGTTCATCGGTGATAATCGACAAAACGGCTATGAATTACATACAACCATCCTCTCTAAAAGACATACTGCAACTATTACCCGGACAACTGACCGATGACGGCGAACTTGTCGGACGAAGCCAGGTAACATCGCGTCAAGCCGGTTCAAACGAAAATACAGCCTTAGGAATGGCGATTATTAGCGACGGAGATGCGCCCCTTTCCAACAACGCTAACCTTCAAAACATTGCAAACGACGCGCAAATGCAAAGCAGAAACACCGTGAACAAAGGTGTGGACTTGCGTATGCTATCAACAGACCATATCGAAATGGTGGAGGTTGTTCAAGGAATACCTTCGGCAAAATATGGCGATTTAAGCAGTGGAATGATTGTAACCAAGGCGAAAACCGGCAAGCAGCCGGTCGAAGTAAGAGTAAAAGCTAATCCAAACGGAAAACTTTTTTATGCCGGTAAAGGAGTGAAGCTACCGGACAAATGGGGCGCGCTTCATGTCGGGATTGACTACACAGACGCTCGACCCGACGTGCGCGAAAGCCTGACAGCTTATAAGAGATACAGCTTGCAACTTAACTATACCAACGTCTTGACACTGGCTGAAAAGCCTTTTCAGTTTGGCGTAAAATTATTGCATGTCGGCACCCTTGACGCCACTAAAAACGACCCGGATTTAACGTCGAGAACGGATACCTACGAAGCAAATTACAACCGCACACAGTTAAGCCACAACAGCGTGTGGCAGCTTTCCAAACCGTGGCTGACATCTATGCAATATACGGTTTCGTATGATTTTGCCACGGACGTTCTTAAACGAAAACTGACCGTAAGCCCCAACGGCGTTGTGCCTTTGCCCATTGCGAGCGTAGAAGGCGAAGCTGAAGGTATTTACCTGCCGGCAGAATACCTCTCAGAATACACGATGACGGGTA
This sequence comes from Proteiniphilum sp., assembly GCA_041820645.1. GTDB lineage: Bacteria > Bacteroidota > Bacteroidia > Bacteroidales > Dysgonomonadaceae > JBGYGP01. Next base: position 2,847 of record JBGYGP010000182.1, read on the forward strand.
AACCTACCACTTTTTTCTCTCAACTCTCGGCAAAAAGTATCGTACAGTTACGAGAAACAAACCACGTTTTGCAATGGGGCGTGCAGTATCGCAATGAGAAAAACAGAGGCGTAGGTTTTAGTTATGATTTAGCGCGCCCACCCTATCCAACTTCAAGTACAGCATCTCGACCGCGTAAATTCAACGAAATTCCTGCAATGCAAAACTTAGCTGTTTTCGCGGAAAACAAAATCTCTTTTCAAACAAATAACCACGAAGGTGAGCTCATGGCTGGATTGCGTCTGACCACTCTGCCCTGCATACAACTCCATTATACGAACATACACAGAAAGTGGTTTGCCGAACCGCGGTTAAACCTGTGGTGGAAGTTCCCAACGTTCACTCTATGGGATAAAGACGCTTTCTTTATCCTCAAAGCCGGATATGGCGAAGCGATAAAATTACCCACATTGGATATGCTGAATCCTCAGCCGGATTATCACGATTTTATCTCGCTTAACTATTTTTCGCAAAACAGAGAAAACAGCCTGTTGTGGGTTACTACCGTAATGAATGAAAGAATAAACCGAGATTTAAAACCGAACCGAAATAGAAAAGCAGAAATTGGCGCCGAATTTATGCTGGGGAAAATAAAAATAGGCGCTCTTGTTTTTCGTGAAATATCAACACAGGGGTTTCAAAACAATGTTATATATAATACTCAGATTTTCAATAGGTATAAAACCGACAAAACATTCACCAGCAAACCAGCTATTACGAATTTTGAACAATACAAAGATAGCCTGCTCGATGCATACACCATTCCCGTAAACGGCGAAAAAGTAATTAAATCAGGGTGGGAATATTCGGTTGAGATTCCCCAAATAAAGCCCATTGCTACTTCTATTATGGTAAATGGCGCATATTATCGTACCACGTACGACGAGAGTTTGCCCGTTATGAACAGTCCAAGCGTTCTGCTCGGCGGGAAACCGTACAAATACGTAGGAATCTACGCGTGGGACAGAGGAAAAGTGCAAAGTCGCTTCAATACCAATGTGTGGTTTAATACACACTTGCCGAATTACCGCCTCGTTTTTACCACAAAACTACAAGCGCTTTGGTTTACGCAATATCAAACCGTGCCGTTTTCGGGTGTTCCGCTCTATTATTTCGGTGTAGGAAAAGAAATAACACCTTTTTCGCCTAGTGACCGAAACGATGACGAACTGCGATTTTTGGTCAAAGAATTTACCGAACGTTTTTTCGATCCTGTGAGGACACCCTTACAATTCTCAATTGACCTAAAAGCTACAAAAGAAATCACATCCAACATTAAGATGTCTTTTTACGTAAACAGACTTGTGTTTTATAGCCCGCGCTACTACAGCAACTTAAACACGCCGATGCAAATAAAAAGTACGCCCTATTTTGGAACCGAAATTGAAATAAAAATTTAATTTATCACTAAAATAACAAAAGAAAAATGAAAAAACGAATGACAAGAGTAGCTCTGTTGAGCTTAATGGCGATTGCATTTGTCGCCTGTAAAAAAGATGAACCGGTAAAATTTACTGACGTAACCATCGAAGTTTCCTTTCCTGAAAATTATTCCGGAACTAAAGAGGGAGTGGAAGTGAAATGGGAAAATATCAGTTCCAAACAAGAGGGCACGGTAACAACTAACGCCAGTGGAATAGCAACGCTGACAGTAGAACAAGGGAATTATAATTTTTATGCATCCAAGAAAGCGGAAGCAGTATTTTATCAGGGAAAAGCAGATAATTTAAATGTTATATCGGATAAACAAACAGTAAAACTAACCTTATCTGCATCTTATGTTTCCACTACTTGGGTTATAAAAGAGATATATTTTAGCGGAAGCAAAACACCCGCAGATAAAT
>JBGYGP010000183.1:0-3820 GCA_041820645.1 Proteiniphilum sp.
ACGGAAGGGGTCAAAAATGAGTTGGAGCTATTTTCGCAACTTACGGAAAGGGCAAAAATCGATTTTGAGGTGTTTCCGTGACTTCCGAAAGAGGCAAAAATCGATTTTGAGGGGTTTACGCCGGCGCGGCAAGGGCGGATGCGGTTGTTTCTCCTCTCTGCGGAGAGCAATCGGGACTTTCTTTTATTAAACAACGTTAATAAAGAAGGTGAATCGGACGCCACGGAGGTATGCGGCGCAAGGGTTTCTTCCGTCGCGATGCGCATTTTCGTGCCGTGTATGATGTTTGCCCGCCTCATTTGTTTGTCGATGCTTGATTTTTTACTGAATAAAACTGAATAAAGGATGTTTTCGATGTCTGCTGCCGGCTTTTTCAATTGCTTTACTGTCGCAAAGATAATGAAATTTATTTATAAACAAATATTTTTTGTTAAAAAATTGATTTTATCCAAAAAAACAGGTGCGAGGTTGTCGTAACAAAAGGGGCACGGAAATCTCAAAATCTTTCGTATCTTTGTAGCCGTAAACAAACAAAGTAATGAAACGGGCATGCAAACCGGCCGCACCCGATGAGTGAGGAGGGTAGTATGCGGGGTTCATACCGCTTCAATGCAAGAAACAAATATCATCGTATGAAAATCCAGATTATCAATGGCCCCAACCTCAACTTACTGGGGATCAGAGAGCCCGACGTTTATGGCGGCAGCTCTTTTCCGGAATATTCGGAGAAGCTGCGGCTCCGGTATCCCGATTGCGAAATAACCTGCTTCCAATCGAATGCGGAGGGAGAGATTATCGACAAAATTCACGAGACCGGATTCTCCTACGACGGCATCATCCTCAATGCCGGAGGCTATACGCACACTTCGGTAGCCATTCGCGACGCGATAAAGTCGGTAAGCAGCCCCGTGGTGGAGGTACATATCTCCAATGTGTATGCCCGCGAAGCGTTTCGCCACGAGTCGATGATTTCGGCCGTATGCGCGGGCGTCGTGGCGGGATTCGGACTGGACTCGTACCGTCTGGCCGTCGAAGCCCTGTCCGCAATCAACCAAGCAAAACGATAGCAATACATTATTATATATACAGGCATGATGCTCAAAAAAACAAAAATCATAGCAACCATATCGGACAAGCGTTGCGAGGTGCCCTTCATCCAAGCCCTTTTTGAAGCGGGAATGAACGTTGTCCGTCTGAATTCGGCGCACCTCGACGAGGAGGGGCTTCTGAAAATCATCCGCAACGTGCGAGCAGTATCGGAGAGAATAGCCATTCTGGTAGATACCAAAGGCCCCGAAATCAGAACCACCTTCGCCGAAGCCCCCATCGTATTGAAGGCGGGCGACCGCATCCGGGTCGCAGGCAACCCCGAAGCAACATCCTCGCGCGATACGGTGTATGTATCGTATCGCAACATCGCGCAGGAGCTGCACATCGGCGACGACATCCTCATCGACGACGGCGAAATCGATCTCAAAGTGCTCGAAATAGCAGGCGACACGGTGGTCTGCTCCGTGGAGAACGACGGGGAAATAGGCAGCCGCAAAAGCGTAAACATCCCCAACGTGCGCATCAACCTCCCGGCAATAACGCAACGCGACAAAAACTTCATCGCGCTGGCCGCGAAATACGAAGTGGATTTCATCGCACACTCCTTTGTGCGAAGCAAAGAAGACGTTATCGCCGTTCAAGAGATATTGGACGAACTGAAAAGCCCGATCAAAATCATCGCCAAAATCGAGAATCAGGAAGGGGTGGACAATGCCGAAGAGATACTCCGTTACGCCTACGGCATCATGGTCGCCAGAGGCGATCTGGGCATCGAGGTCCCGCAAGAAAAAATCCCCGCCATCCAGCGCATCCTCATCCGGCAAGCCATCCACCAGAAAAAACCGGTCATCGTGGCCACCCAGATGCTGCACTCGATGATAGAAAACCCCCGCCCCACGCGCGCCGAAATCACCGACATCGCCAACGCCATCTATTACCGTACCGACGCCATCATGCTCAGCGGCGAAACCGCTTACGGAAAATACCCCGTCGAAGCGGTAAAAACAATGACCAAAGTGGCCTACGAAGCCGAAATGGGCAAGCTGGCGGAAAACGACATACGGGTACCCTACAACCTCTCCGACGGTACCGACGTAACCACTTTTCTCGCGCGACAGGCCGTAAAATCGAGCGTGAGGCTCAACACCAAAGCCATCATCACCGACAGCCATACCGGACGCACGGCGCGGGTTTTGGCCGCCTTCAGAGGCACAAGCCCCGTGTATGCAATCACCACCACCGAAAGACTGGCGCGCGAACTGGCACTCTCCTACGGCGTCTGGGCGCAATACCAATCGGGAAAAGGCGACGGAAACACCAAAGAAAGCCGCCGCGAATACTACATCGATGGCATCCGGAAAATGCTCGAAAACAACATGATAGAGAAAGACGACAAAATAGCCTATCTGGGAGGCAGCTTCGGCGAAACGGGCGGAACCACCTACCTCGACATCAGCGAAGTGCAAAAAATACTGGAAGCCAAAGAGAAGTACAACCTGCCCGACTATACCTCGTGAGCGTGTTTGAAGAATTGGAAGAATACATCCTCTCACATATCGACGAAGAGCCTCGGCTGCTGAAAAAAATCAACCGCGAAGCCAACGTAAAACTCCTTCGTCCGAAAATGCTCTCGGGACACTGGCAAGGACGCCTGCTCAAAATGCTGACGCAGATGATCGACCCGCAAAAAGTACTGGAGATAGGAACATACACCGGCTATTCCGCCCTATGCATAGCCGAAGGCCTCCGCAACGAAGCCCGGCTGCACACCATCGAAATCGACGACGAAATGGAGGATTTTATCCGAAACGTTTTCCGGCAATCGGAACTGTCGGAAAAAATCGTGCTCCACATCGGAGACGCGCTGAAAATCATCCCCCGATTCCCCGACAACGAATTCGAACTGGCCTTTATCGACGCCGACAAAAGACTATACCGGCAGCTTTTCGAACAAACGCTCCCCAAAATCAAAAAGGGAGGCTTCATTCTGGCCGACAACACACTGTGGTACGGCAAAGTAACGGGAACTCCCGCCGCAAACGACCGGCAAACCAAAGGCATCATCGATTTCAACGACAGCCTCGCCTCCGATAAACGCGTAGAAAAAGTAATTCTTCCCCTCCGCGACGGACTGACGTTGATAAGAAAAAAATAGAAACCGTTTTATGCAAGTATGGAATCAAACAGACAACAAAAAATAAACAGACTCATCCAAAAAGAGCTGGGCGAAATGTTTCTGCTCGAAACAAAAAAAATGGCCGGCGTGCTCATCTCCGTTACCCAAGTACGAGTAACCCCCGACCTGGGGCTTGCGCATGTGCGCTTGAGCTTTTTCCCGCCGGAGCGCGGAGAAGAGCTGCTGCAAAACATCAACCGCAACGTGAAATCGATCCGTTTCAACTTCGGAAAAAGAGTAGGAAAACAACTCCGCATAGTCCCCGAACTGGTTTTCCACCTCGACGACTCGCTCGACTACATCGAAAATATCGACAACCTCCTAAAGAAATAGTAGCATTTTGAATCTCTCCTTTTTCATAGCGCGCAGGTATCTGTTTTCGAAAAAATCGCACAATGCCATCAACATCATCTCGATGATTTCGGTATGCGGCATCGCCGTCGCCACCCTGGCCATGGTATGCGTTTAGTCGGTTTTCAACGGCTTCGAAGGAATTTTCGAAGAGATGTTCGGTGCATTCGACTCCGATTTGAAAATCAGCCCCAAAACCGGAAAGGTATTCAATTACCGCACACCGGAGTTTGACAAAGCGCT
>JBGYGP010000184.1:0-3402 GCA_041820645.1 Proteiniphilum sp.
CGGGAAATTGGATGAATCTGAATCTGTTGTCGCACCCTTTTTCGTTGAGGGTGTTGCCCGTTCTCACATCTTTCAGCTTTACGGCTACGGCGATGCTTCCGGCTTCCAGCTCTTCGACTTTGGTACGCATTTGTCCGGCAACAAGCGAGATTTGCGCCAATCTCTCCTTCGACCCTCTGTCGGTGTTCGTGAGATCGTCGCCTTCTTTTATTTTTCCGCTCATCACTTTGAAGTAGGAAACTTCTCCGATATGCGGCTCTACGGTTGTTTTAAAGAAAAACAGACTCGTGGGGGCCGAAGAGTCCGGTTTGATTTCCTTCCCTTCGGTATTTTTCGGAGCGGCCACCTGATCGGGCGAGGGAGCTACGAGGCAAAGAAAATTCATCAACCGGTGCACGGCCATGTTTTTTTCTGCCGAGAGGCAGAATAGAGGATAGATGCTGTTGGCGATGATTCCTTTCTGGATGCCTTCGCGCATCTCTTCTTCGGAGAGCGTGCCCTGATCGAAATATTTTTCCATGAGGGTTTCGTCGTTTTCGGCGGCAGCTTCCAGCAGGTTTTTGTAAAACACGTCGGCTCGCTCTTTTTCGCTGTCGGGTATTTCCAGCACATCGGGTTGTGAGGCGCCCGGTTTGAATTTGTAATATTTCTGTTTCAGTACGTCCACGATCCCGTCGAAAGCGGCGCCGTTTCCGGTAGGAAACTGGATGGGAGTTACTTTGTTGCCGTAAAACTCTTTGAGGTTTGCCAATGTATTTTCATAGTCGGCTTTATCGTGGTCTATCTGGTTGATTGCAAACAGAATGGGTTTACCCAAAGACTCGATTTGGCGGGTTTGGTTGATGGTACCCACCTCTACGCCGTTGGCGGCATCGATAAGCATCAGGGCCATATCGGTTACACCCAGTGCGGAAGAGATGTTTCCCGCGAAATCGTCGGAGCCGGGACAGTCGATAAAGGTCAGTAATTTTTCTTTCCACTCATAGGAAAAAACGGTGGAGAATACCGAATATCCGTACTCTTTTTCTACGGGGAAATAATCGCTTACCGTATTCCCTGCATTTACCGCGCCGCGCCGTTTTATGAGACCACTCTCGATAAGCATTGCTTCAGCGAGGGTGGTCTTACCTGAGCCTTTGTTGCCTACAATGGCAATGTTTTTGATTTCACTGGTTTTGTAAACTTTCATGATTTTAAAAATTTATCGTTTTAGTAAATGTTTATAAAATAATAATTTGCATGTTTGAGTAAAAGGGTTTGTTTTTTACAAAAAAAGCGTTGCAAGTTAGCTATTTTTACCGACATGATGAGCCCGAAGAAACATGTTTTATAACATACTCGACTTTCGCAAGCTCCTTGCCCCGCTTGCAATATGGGTTCAAATTTATGACTTTCGCAAGTATTTGATTTTCATACATCATTTGTGCAATCTCTGCCACTATGCTAATGATTATCTGCCGGATATGTTCTCTGACAGTTAGTTGGAAGGTCTCCTTCTTTATCGCTCGAAACAGTTCTCCGCTGGTTTGATAAGCCGAGAAACGACGGGCGACGGCAAGTAGATTGTATTGCAGCATACCAAGCATTGTAGCGGCAATTTGAGCATCGAACACCTGCGATTGGCATTCGACGAGTTGCAAATGCTGCTTGCTTTCTCTAAAAAACACCTCAATGAACCATCGGTTGGCATAGATTTTATAGGGTTTTTCAAAACTCAAAGCCGTATTGGTCGTCAAAAGAATGTTGTACGAGCCTCGCTTGGCCGTTTTTGTGAAAAAAAGTTTCACTTCCATGCCTTTGTAGATAACTATTGCCGATGAGTGATAATAACCCAAACGTTTGCAGCGTTTCAGCAAGCCTTTTCGAACAAGCTGAACTATACAAAATTATTGAAGAGAACTTCTTGGGTGTCCCAATGCGGACGACAGGAGCCCTGTTTTTTTACCTAATCATAAACTTTTATCGGACGACAGCAATAATATTTAATTAGCAATGCCTTATTTTGATAATATTTTTGTCGGTCAGTAGTGATATATAATATTAGTTACAACCTATTTCATCTTGTCAAATCCTTTGCCATAAACGCCTACGACATTGCTTTGCGAGATAAACGCATTTTCGTCTATCTGTTTCACCAAGCGGAAAATAGAGGTCGATTCGGTTTTGCGCGCCAGCACTACAAGTACCTTCGAAGGTTTCTTCGAATACCACCCGACGCCGTCGAGCACGGTAACGCCGCGTCCGAGTTGTGAATTTATAGCGGAAGCAATTTCATCGTATCGCGAGGAGAAAATAAGAAACTGCACCGATTGCCGCATTCCGTTGATAATCATATCGGCGGTACTGAAAAGCACAGCAATGATTATCAATCCGTAAATAATTTTTTCGAGGCTCTGAAACAGCAAGTAGGAGCTGCTTACAATCAGCACGTCCACATACATCAGTCCGCGTCCCATGCTGATGTAACGGTATTTCGTAACAATAGCGCCGATAATATCCGTTCCGCCCGTACTGCCGTTTACCGAATAGACCAGCCCCAGCCCTACTCCGCAAAAAATGGCACCGATAATACTTGACAGCAACGGATCGGCCGAAATAAGCGCATGCGTAATGAGTTTTTCGGTAACACTCAGTATCAAGGTAATAGCCACCACACCAAAAATGGTTTTCTGCACATACTGAAAACCCAATATCTTCCATGCCAACAGTAAAAGCAAAGTATTGAGCACGGCAAAGGTTATCCAAAGCGGGATGTTGAACCCGAAATTCAACAAAAGAGAAATTCCGGCCATTCCTCCTGTTACGATTTTATTGGGGATCAAAAAACCGGTCAGTCCCACGCAGTATATCGTAATACCGAGAATAATGGTAAGATAATCGCGAAATAAAAATTTCGGTGTTTTTACAAGTAGCTTTTTCATTTTTCAAGACAATTAAAAAACAATATTCACTATCTTTTTGGGTACGATAATGACCTTCTTGGGTGTTTTGCCTTCGAGCCATTTTTTCGAATTGGGATGCTCCAATACCGCTTTTTCTATCTCGGCATTCGACGCTTCGGCCGGAAAATCGAGGATATAGCGCGATTTCCCGTTAAAAGAGATGGAATACGGAAAACTGTCCTCTTTGAGATACTCTTCGTTGTGTTTCGGCCACGCGGCATCGCAAACCGACGAACTGTTGCCCAGTGCCTGCCACAACTCTTCGGCAATATGCGGCGCAAAAGGTGCAAGGCAGACGATAAAATCTCCCAATACCGCTTTTTTATTGCATTTGAGCGATGTGAATTCGTTGACGCAAATCATAAAAGCCGATACCGATTTGTTGAATGAAAAATTCTCAATATCGAAAGTTACCTGTTTGATGAGTTTGTGCAACGCTTTGAGATCCTCTTTCGACGGC
>JBGYGP010000185.1:0-3832 GCA_041820645.1 Proteiniphilum sp.
CTGTCCGTTTAAACGGATACTTTGCGCTTGCGCCGTAACAGCAACGAAAAGGAGCAAGAGGGCCGATACAATCTTTCTGAATGACATAATTATTTTGTTTCTAACCATATACGCATATCGAACAGCCGGTTTTTTGGGGTAAAACGAGGGCTGTACTTCCCGTTTAGGGAAGCATTCGTATCTGAATTGATGTAAAAGAAGGGATTGGCTTATTCGCCCGATTTCACTTTTCCGATACCATTTTTACGAATCTCCTTCGCTTGCGGATTTCCGTAGTAGATAACATTGCCTACGCCGTCGGCGGAAATCCGGATAGAATCTGTCGCGTGAACCCTTACGTTGCCTACGCCGTCGGATTCTACCCAAACGTTGTGTGCCGGCATCTCTTCCAGTTTGATATTCCCCACCCCGTCGGAATTGATTTTCACCGATTGTGCCCGGCCTTTCAGGTTGATGTTTCCCACCCCGTCGCTCTCTATCTCAAGCGCATTGCATACGAGGTTTTCGGCATCGATGTTTCCTACTCCGTTCGAGTCGATAACAAGGTTTTTCAAAGTTACATCACCCTGCAGCGTGATATTTCCGACCCCATCGGAGTTGATTTCCTGCAAATCGGGCGATGATACGAAGAGGGTCATCTTTGAGCGATTGTTTCTGAACCGTTTAAAGAAGTTTTTGGGATGAGCGATACGGAGTGTTCCGTTGGTTACGCTCACCTGGAGGTTTTCCACTATTCTTTCGTCGCCTTCCGCTCTGACGCTGAAGTTCGGAGATTGAGTAAATTGTATATTGGCAACCGTTTCGGATTCGATTTTTACGAAATCTTGCAGGTTATACTCTCTATCTATCCGTTTGTGCGTTTCTCTTTCGTATTTGTTTTGCGCACAGGACGAGTGGCTCAGTCCGATGGAAAAAATAAATACTCCGATAAAAAATAATTTTGTGTTCATACTATTTCTATTTTTATAATTTATTACTTAGACGATGAATTGTGCGAACCGGTTACAAGAAATCAGTTTTTTAACAATTCGAGAATTTTCAGGCGAAAAGCATAATCGAATTTAGCCTGTGTTTCTTCGGATAAAGCTTGTGTGAGGTTGCTTTTGGCCTGAAACAATTCATAGGAGTTGGCTCTACCGTTTTCAAACTTTTGCTCCGCAAACCGGTAAGCCTCTTCATTGGCTTTTATCGATTTTTGCGCGGCCTGCCATCTTGTTTGTGCACCCAAGGCATTGAAATAGGCCTGTTCGATGCGTTTACGCAACTCGATTTTTGTTTTGTCTATTTCGATCAAACTGTTTTGAACGGCTATTTCGGCACTTCTGATGTTGTTGCGCGTCTGAAAGCGGTTGAAAATCGGAATCCTCAGAGTGAATCCCAGCGAGTTGCTCATGTTGTTGCGCAATTGGGTGGCGAAGGCATCGTTTGGACGGCCTCCCATATTGTAATATCCGGTTCCGAAGTTAGCGCCGAAAGAGAGGGAGGGATAACGTTGCGACTTCGACATGAGTACCTCTTTGCGTGAGGTTTCCAAACGGTAATTGGCGCCGCGTATCTCGGGACGGTTGATTAATGCGCTCTCATAAACCACATCCGAGGTCATCAAAGGCGATTTGCCGATAAGTGTTTCGGCCGGCGGAGCCGAAACATCGAGGTTGCGGAGGTCTTCCATTTCCATGATTTGAGCTAAGTCGAGCAAAGCAAGTTTGAGGTTGTTATCGGCCTGAACGCGATTTAGCTCCTCTTGGGCTTGTTGCGCTTCCAACTCATAAAGTTCTCCTTGCGCCATTTTTCCGCTTTTTACCAATTCGGTTCTTCGGGCGATGTTGGCCTTGGTAAGTTCTATCTGCTCTTCGGAGATTCTCAACAGCTCTTTGTTCATCAATACTTGAAGAAAGGCCGTAGATACGCTCATGACGATATCCTCTTTTATCTTCTCCAGATCGGCCTCCGAGACATTGAGCTCAGCCCTCTTGGCGTCGATATTGTGCTTCATCCTCAGGCCGTCGAAGATAGTAACTTCGCTGCTGATGCCAAAAGATGTTTGCGAAGAGTTGGTATTCTGGTAGGTGTTATCGAGCCCGATTGAACGTCCGAAGACAAAGTTTTGTCCTACTGAAGCATTGAGATTGGGCAGCAAATCGGCGCGCGCCTGATTGTAAAGAATTGCCCGGTTTTGCCGCGTGAGCTGTTGTTGCTTGACGTTCCGGTTGTTTTGCAAAGCAATCTCGATACATTCCTCGAGTGTAAGTTTTTGTTGCGCCGGAGCTACAAAACAGAAGAAAACGGAGAGGGATAATGTGATGATGATCGGTTTCATATTTTTTTATTATTTCTCCCCACAGTTTAAGGGGGACGATTACGAGCTGCAAAACATAAAATTTTCTATTATGCAGCGTATGTTTTTTCACTTCTTACTTCTTCTCAATAATTTCGTTCCCACGAACTTTATCGTTGACTTTCAATCCGCTTACAATTTCTATGTTGATACCGTCGGAAAGTCCTACTTCTACTTGTCTGCGTTCAAATTCCTGCGGAATCTCTTTTTTCACGAGGTACACAAAAGCCGAATCTCCGCTAAACTCTATCGAACTTTCGGGAACGGAGAGTACGTTTTCTCTTTTTTCCAGCGTAATGTTGGCATTGGCGCTATATCCGGCGCGGATAAAAACATCGGACGGCATTTCCATGGCGGCTTTCATCTCGAAAAGGATGGCTCCGCTTTCTTCAAAGCCTTTCGGCGAAACATACTCCAGCCTGGCCGGAATTACGCGATCCTGAATTGCACCGATGGTAATCTGCATCGGCATTCCTTCCTGCATTTTACCCACTTCGGTTTCGTCTATCGTGCCGATAAAAAGCATATCGCCGAGGTTGGCAACCGACGCAATGGTGGTTCCGTCGTTGAACGTATTGGATTGGATGACCGAGTTTCCTACTTTGATGGGGATATCCAAAATAGTTCCGCTCACAGTGGATTTTATCAACGTATTACTGAACTTTGCGGTACTTTTGGTAATTCCGGTGCGTACTATATTGAGGTTGTCAGTAGCGGCTTGCAAATCTTCCTGATCGTTTTTGTATTGCAGTTCCGATTTTTCGAACTCTTCTTTCGATATTACCTGATTTTCGAATAGTTTTCGGTCGCGGTCGAAATTGCGCCTGCTCTGGTCGGCAGCGAGTTGGGCGCGCGATACGCGCGACTCGGCGCTGCTGAGGTTTACCATATCGGGTACTACCTGAATTTTGGCGATGATATCGCCGGCATTCACGGGTTCGCCGGCTTGTTTGTAGATTTCCGAAATAATCCCTGACATTTGCGGTTTGATAAGGATTTCGTTTCGGGGCTCCACTCTCCCGGTGGCGACAGTAGTTTTTTCGATATTTCCCTGCACTACGGTTTCAATTTTGTAGCTGGTTACTTTGGGACGCGATTTGTTCCAAAGGAATACAAACGTGAGTATTACCAAAAATCCCAACAAGGATAATCCTGCAATTTTCAATACTTTTTTCATTTTCATTTTATTTTACTTCCTGTTTATTTGTTTTTTATTAAGATGCTGCTTTCTCTGAATATATTATTCTTCGCTGATAGCTTCTACCGGTTTTATCATCATGGCGCGTTGTGCAGGGATAAACCCGGCCAACGTGCCGATAACCAATAAGATGATAAGGGAACCGACAGCCATGGGGAATGATATCTGCGGGTCTTTGAAAAATTGATCGCCTTGGCTCAATACGGCTCCTACCGCTGCCAAAATACCCACTCCAACCACAATCCCGAGAGTTCCGGCGATAAGAGTGAGGATGACGCTTTCGCTCAGAATTTGCC